>JACQPF010000016.1 GCA_016207625.1 Elusimicrobiota bacterium
GCCGAGGAAGGGCTGTCCCCGCCGGTGAAAATCCTGGAGAACGAGCGCCGAATGGACGAAGCCTCCCAGAAACATCACGAGGCGAAACTGAAGAAGAGCTCCTCCGAGAAGACCCTCCAACAGCTCCAGAACGACCTGGACGTCGAAGAGCGGAACCGCCAAGTCATGGAGATCCGGGCTCCCGTGGCCGGCGTGGTGACGGAACTCAAAGTGCGCAATCCTCAAGAATACGTTCAAACCGGCCAAGTCCTGGCCGTCCTGGCCCGGGAGAAGGAGCCCCTCATCGCCAAAATACAGATCAGCAGCAAGGACTCCGGCCACCTGAAACTGGGCCTGCCCGTGCGGGTCAAGGCGGACCCCTTCCCGTTCCAAGACTACGGCACCCTGTCCGGCCGCATCGCCGAAATATCGCCGGATGCGCGAACCCATGAGCGCGACGGCAGCGTGTATTACGATGTCATCGTGGAGTTGGAAAGCGACCGCCTGCGTTTCGGCGCCCGGCAAGTGCAGGTCAAACGCGGCCAAACGGTCGGTGCGGAGATCGTGGTGGACCGCATGCCGGTCATCATGGTCCTCCTGAAGCCTTTCCGCCGGCTCAAAGGCCAGTGGAGCATCGCGGCGGACTAAAATTAATAAAAAGTTGCATGGATTTTCAGGCGGGCCAGGGGTATAAAACGTAAAGAAGGCGTATCCCTATCGAGGCGGATTCCATGGCTCGCATTCAAATTCATGATTTGGCGGTGGAGCGGACACTGGGTAAGGAAGAACTCAAGGGCGTCAGAGGCGGTTGGTGGTGGAATCAGCCCGTCCGCTTTACCTACAACAATTGGTTCGGCGGCAACTTTTTGGCCGGCAACTTCGGCAGCGGCTTGGCCGGGAACAGCGGCTGCGGTTTAATCGGAAACGCCGGGTCGGCCTTCTCCTGGCGCTAATAGGCTAAGGGGGATCAGTTTCCAGGAAATGCGGCCGGCCTGCGGCGTTTTTTATCAACAAGAAATGGGGGAAACGAAATGGCAGGAATCCGGCCGGCCCGATGGCTGACATCGGCGGCCATCGCATGTGCTCTGGCCCTTCCTTCGCGGGCGGATGAACCGGTCGCCGTTTCCACGCAACCGGTCGCCCTTCAAGACGTGCTGTCGCAGGCCTTGGCGTCCAACACCGATATACTTGTGGAACGCCTCTCCCACCGCATCGCCCAGGCGGAAGAAGCCAAAGCTCGTTCCGCCTTCGATCCCCAAGCCTCTCTTTCCTTGAATGATAAGAGGACCCGTTCGCCTCTTTCCACGGCTGTCGACGGTCCGCAAGCGGCTTCCTCAGAAATTCAAACCGTCGATTTGACGATAAAGAAGCGATGGATCACAGGCGCCGACACCCGTCTTTCCCTCGCCGCAACCCGAACGGATGACCCCCTGAAAGGCCCTATTCTAAACCCCTATTACAACGGCGACACAAACCTCACGTTGTCCCAACCTCTGCTGAAAGGCGCCGGCGTCTTCGTCAACCGAAGCTCCTTGGTGATCGCCCAAAAGGACGCCCGAGCCTCCCGGGCCCGTTTTGAGCAGTTGGTTATGAACACCCTTCGTGACGCGGAAAACGCTTATTGGGACCTCTATTTGCAGTGGAACAACCTGGACGCCCAAAAAAAATCCCTGGATTCGGCCCAACGGCTCCAGGAAATGTACCGGCGGATGGCGGCCCTGCAGGCCATCTCCCGGGTGGACCTTCTGGAAACAGAAAAAGAAGTGGCGAGCCGCCGGGAGAGCCTCCTCAAAGCCTGGGAGCAAGTGGTCCAAAACGGGGCCCAGTTAAAGGGCCTCATGAACTTCAATGAAGAACCCCGGGGCCAGGAGCCCGACTTATTTCCCTCGGAAACCCCCAAGTTCAGGGAGGCGGAGTTCCTCTTGGACGAAGAAGTCGAACGCGCCCTTTTAAACCGCCGTGATTTCCAGGCCGCCAAGCTGAACGTTGAAAGCCACGAGATCCGCGTGCGTGTGGCCCGCAACGCCCTCCTACCCGCTCTCAGCCTGACGGCGGGCGCGGGAACGAACGCCCTTTCCGGAAAGAACCGTCCCCTCACGGACGCCTTGGGCAACCCCGTGATCAGCCCCTTCGCCGGCGGCGCGGACGACTTGGCCGACCGGTTGTTGAAGGAGGACTATTACCAATGGAACATCGGCGTCACCTTGGAATTTCCCACGACTTTCCGGGAAGCCCGGGCGGACCGGGAGCAAAAGGAAGCCGCCGCGGCCCAGGCCCTCGCCCAACTCATCCGGACCGAGCGCACCGTCATCCGGGAGGTCCGTACCGCCCTCAAGCTGATCGAAATCACGCGGCGCCGGGTCCAGGAATCCCGGGAAGCCTCCCGCCTGGCGGAACAGCAGCTTCAAGACGGCGAGCGCCAGCTCCAGCTCGGCGCCACCAACACCACCCGCGTCATCCTTTTCCTGGACGGCCTCACCACGGCCCGTCTGCGCGAGAACGACGCCCTTGTTTCCTATGTGAAGGCCCTGGTGGAATTGGAACGGGCCACCGGCGTCTTCCTCCCGGCGCGGGGAATCGAACTCAAATAAAAAAACGAAGGCCGGCGGGGAATGCCCGCCGGCCTTCGCGTTTTTTCGCAGCCTAGGAGGCGATCCTAGGACAATTTTTCCTCCAGCCAAGCCTGCCAAATGGCCTCCTCCACGTCGGGCCGCACGTCCTCCAATTTGGCCTTCCGGACCTCATGGATCTCTATGAGGATGAACTGCTTTCCCAATTCCAAAGGCCCCAAGATGTCGCCCTTTTTACCGGCGAACACCTGGCCCTGCAATTCGGCGGTCAAGTCCGATCGACGGAGAATTCCCAGGTACCCTCCGGCGTCTTTGGAAGAGGTGTCCCCTGAATGGTCCCGGGCGAGCCGGTAGAAGGCGGTCTCGCCGTCCTCCAGCTTCGCTTTCAGCTCCTGCGCCAAGGACCGGCTCTGAACGACGATCTGGGAGATTTTCACCGAGTCGTATTCCACCCCATGTTCCGCCCAGTACTTCCCAACGCGCTCCGCGACCACCTTCTCTTTCAGCTTGTTGACCTTCACCTCCGTCTCGACGAGCGCATCGAATTCCTGGTCGGACAGCCGCGAGGCCGCCATCCAGTCCCGCGTCTCCTTGGCCGTGACGAGGTCCCGGGACTTCCGGAACTCATCCGCCGCCTTTTGAAGCTCCGCGTCCGTCACTTGGATCTTGTATTCCTCGGCGCTCTTCATCATGAGGTTGAAGACGAGGAAATCATGCACCACGTCCGCCCGCCTCTGAGCTTGAAGGAAGTCCAGAAGGGCCGCCCCATCCACTTCTTTTCCGTTGATCGATATCAGTGTCATTTGAGTCATCGTCGCCTCCCGCTTGCGAAAATATCGGATAGGCTAACTTTATCTCCTTTCACTGCATTTCTCCATGCAACTTTTTGTTAATCAAAATTCGATGTTCGGGCGGAAGATTAGCTGGAAACGCTTTCGTTCCATGGTCTCCAAGGGGGCGGTGTATTTGCCCTTGGCCTGCCAGAGGAACCCCACGGCCAGGGCGGGGACGAGCTTCCTGTTTTTCAGGGGGAATTTCTTGTCGACCATGAAATCATGCTGGATGACGGAGAAATTGCTCTGGCTGAAATCATATTTGTAGGTGAACCCGCTGTTCCGGGTCCAGGAGAACCCCCGGGCGGCGTAATCCGTCCGGCTGCGGCGCAGACCGATGTAAAAGACGTCCCGAATGCCCTGCCGGGAATGGAATTTCGCCCCCACCCGGAAGCTCCAGCCCAGCTTCACGTCCGGCTTGATCCGGTCTCCCCGAACTTTCCACTCCGTCTCAATCCAGTTGTCCTTAAACAGCTCGTTCCTCTTGATGTGGTAGTTCCCGCCGCTCACCAGGTAGCCCATGTGGCCCTTCCCCTCGCCGAACTGCCGTCTTCGAGCCGGCTTGAAGTTGATGATGTTGCCGAGGAAAAGCGAAACGGCGGCGGGCTCCTCGAAACCGGTCGTCACGCTCTCCACCCAGTTCAAGTCGTCCGAGGTTTGGGCGTTGCGGTAAAAGCCCGGCGCTTGCTCTTTGAGGTAGGCGCCCAAACAGGGCAATGGATTGACGCTGGCTTCCAGAAGCATGAAGCGGGGAACGGGCGAACTGAGGAGGAGAGTCTTGTAAATTTCCCATTCGTTGGTGTTTTCGTAAAAAGGGATGGGGCTCGTGGTCAGGCTGACGTAGTAATCCAAAGCGGTGTAATAGGCGTCCAGTTCATAGTCGAATTCGGACGTCAACGCGGAGGCGCCGGCGGGAAGCAGGGAAATCCCCAGCGCAATCAACAGACAACGCAATCTCTTCATGAATTCGTTACTAGCAAATATTTTCAGGGAAAGAAACAGATTGAAAAAAGATGTAAAGTACGATGGTGCAGGAACATTCATCGCCCTGGGAGGTTCTCTATGGTGACCGCTTTCATCCTGATGATCGTGCAGAGGGACAAAGTCAACGAAGTGGCCAAGACCTTGGCGGACATGAAAGGCGTTTCCGAGGTGTATTCCCTGGCCGGCAAATACGACCTCTTGGCCGTGGCGCGCGTCCAGGAGAACGAGAGCTTGGCGGAACTCGTCACCCACCACATGCTGAAAGTGGAGGGGATCATCAAATCCGAGACGTTGGTGGCTTTCCGGGTCTATTCCAAATACGACTTGGAGCGTATGTTCTCAATCGGGACGTAGGCCTCATGCCGGATGAAAAATCTTATGAAAGCTTGAAGGCCCGGCTGGACGCCTGCACCACCTGGCCGGCCCCGTACATGTTCAAGTTCATCGTGCCGAGCGGGCAAGTGGGCCTGGTCATCGCCCTTTTTCAAGGGAAACCCGTGGTCATCCGCGATTCGAAAAACGGCCGTTACATCAGCGTCACGGCGGAACTGGAGATGTCTTCCAGCGAAGAGGTCGTGTCCCTCTACCGAAAAGCGGCCAAAATTCGAGGCATCATATCTTTATAACGGAATACAACAATGAGCGATTCGAAGGAAAACCAGCTTTATCTCTTCCACGCCCCGGAACGAAATAAAATCTCGCACATCATCAAACGGGACGGCCGCGTCGTGGCGTTCAACCGGATGAAGATCGTCAACGCCATTTACAAAGCCGCCCTAAGCGTCGGAGGGGAAAATCGCGAACTCGCCGAGCTCCTGGCGGACAAAGTCCTCAAACAGATCAACCAAATCTACCCGGCGGGCGCCACGCCTTCGGTGGAAGAGGTCCAGGACCTCATTGAAAAAATATTGATCGAAAACAACCACGCGAAAACGGCGAAATCCTTCATCCTCTACCGCGCGGAGCGCCAAAGGATCCGCTCCAAAAAAGATGAGCGGATCGTCGTGGAGGACAACATCCCCTACAAGGTGCTCTGGAAAGTCTTCACCTGGAACGTGGATCACCATTGCGACACCGTCGAGAAGCTGAACCACCATCTGGAAAAAGGCACCTGGCCCAAGCTCATCCAGGAAGCTGAAAAAGCCTACCACGACGAAATCGGCAAGGTTTCCCAGCTTATCCTCAAGCGCCTCCCCGACGTGAGATTGGTCATCGTGGCCGGCCCCTCCAGCTCCGGCAAAACCACCACAACCATGAAAATCAGCGAGAAGTTGGCGGAGAGGGGCGTGAGTTTCGTGCTCCTGGGCCTGGACAATTATTTCCGCGACCTCATCCATCATCCCAAGGACGAATACGGAGACTACGATTTCGAGCGGCCCGAAGCGCTGGACCTGGAGCTCATCAACGACCATCTGGACAAGCTTTTGGACGGCAAGACCATCCACATGCCCATCTACAATTTCAAGACCGGCCAGCGGGAAAAACGAACCCAGGAATTCCGGCTCATGCCCAACCAAATCCTATTGATCGACAGCCTGCACGGGCTCTACGACGGCATGACGGCGAGCGTGCCCCCGGAGACGAAATTCAAATTCTATATCGAGGCGCTCTGCCAGGTCCGGGACACCAACGGCGAATTCGTCCGCTGGGCCGACCTGCGCATGCTCCGGCGCATGGTCCGGGACCAATGGCAGAGGAACTATGACCCACTGCGGACCGTGGGCCATTGGCATTACGTGCGGCGGAGCGAAAAGCGGCACATCGTCCCCTTCATCCACCAGGCGGACACCATCTTCAACGGGTCCCTGCCC
>JACQPF010000240.1 GCA_016207625.1 Elusimicrobiota bacterium
GGCCATGCAGCGTCGTTCCTTCCGCGGCCTCCCGGGCTTCGCCGTTCAATACGAAACGGACCATGACTCTTAATGATGCGGGAACAGGCCGCTCACGGCCATGCCGGCGAGAAGGAAAACCCAGCAGATCTTGTCGCGCGTTTGATGGATGCGGGGCAGGATGTCGGCGGTGCTGACATACAGGAACCCCCCGGCGGCCAGGCCGAGGAGCACCGCCAGGACGTTGTCCGTCACCTGGGCCCGGAAACCCATTCCCAACACGACTCCCAACGGCGTGGCGGAAGACAGGAGCACGACGAAGATCGCCGCTCTTCGGCGGGAAAAATTCGTGCTCATCAACAGGCTGGACAGCGTGAGGCCGTCCGAGAACTTATGGATGAGGATGGCCGTGGAAACGATGAGCCCCAGGCTCATGGACGACATGAATGAGAACGCCATGGCCAGACCGTCCGCCAGGCTGTGCAGGAAGAGAGCCACCAAAGCCCCATAGCCCAGGGAATGGACCCGGCATTTCCCCATCACCTCGCCGCAGGCATGGAGGACGGTGTGCTCCTCCACGACGAAGAATAAAACAAAAGACAGCAAAACGGATCCTCCGGCCCAACGCGCGCTCAACTCCCACGCTTCCGGGAGGAGGTGCAAAAATGTCATCCCCAGGAGCACGCCGCTTCCAAAAGCCAAGAAACGCCAAAGGGTGTTCTCCGCCCATCCCTTCTGCCGAAGGATCAGGAACCCTCCGGCGGACGTGGCCAGGACGGAACCTAAGGCAAACGCCAATGCGGTGAGCATCAATCCTCCAAAAGTTGCAGCTCGTACAGCTTTTGGTAAAGGCCGTTTCGAGTGAGCAGTTCGGAATGCGTCCCCATCTCCATGAGACGCCCATGCTCCAAAACAACGATTCGATCCGCGTTCTTGACCGTGGCCAGCCGGTGGGCGATGACGATGACGGTGCGGTTCTGCATCAGACGTTCCACGGCCTCCTGAACCAATTTCTCAGACGCGGCGTCCAGGGCGCTCGTCGCTTCGTCCAGGACGAGGATGGGCGGGTTTTTCAGGATGGCCCTCGCGATGGCCAGCCTTTGCTTTTGGCCGCCGGACAGCAGGATCCCCCGCTCACCGACGAACGTGTCGAGTCGTTGGGGCAATTTCTCGATGAACTCCCAGGCGTTGGCGGCCTTGGCGGCGGAGATGACGTCCTCCGCGGAGGCGTCCGGCCTGGCATAGGCGATGTTCTTTCGAACCGTGTCATTGAACAAAAGCGTTTCCTGCGTGACGATGCCGATTTGCCTTCGGAGGCTCTCCAAGGTGACTCCCCGGATGTCGTGCCCATCGATCTTGATGACCCCTTGGGTCGGGTCATAGAAGCGCAAAAGCAGGGCGGCCAGCGTGGTTTTGCCGGATCCGGAGGGCCCCACGAGGGCGACGACGCTTCCTTTCGGGATCGTCAAATTCACGTCCCTGAGGACGAGCCGATCCGCGCGATAAAAAAAGCTCACACCCTCAAAATCAATCCGGGAGGAGAATTCGGGAAGAGGCTGGGACGGGGAAGCCTCCACCACTGTGGGTTTGGCGTCCATCACCTCGAAGATCCTTTCTCCGCCGGAAAGCGCCTGCTGCAGGGTGGCGTTGGAGCGGGAAAAGTTCTTCACCGGCTGGAACATGGACAAAGCGCTGCCGATGAACGCGAAGAAGGCTCCGGCGCTCCAGACCCCATTAATGACGTTCAGTCCGCCCAGCCAAAGGATGAGAGCCATCCCGATGGCGCCGATGAACTCCATCACCGGGCTTGAGAGAGACTCCACCCGGGCGTTTTTCATGGAAATCGAAAAATACGTCTGGTTTTCTTTTCGGAAACGGTCGGTCTCATACTGTTCCTGCTGGAATGCCTTCACCACGGGAGCCCCCGTGATGGTCTCTTGAATAATGAGATAGAGGTCGGACATTTTAGCCTGGCCCTGGCGGGAGGACTTCCGAAGGCTCTTGCCGAACCGCGCGATCAGATAGCCCGACAGGGGCAGAAGAGTAAAGGCGATCAGCGCGAACTTCCATTGCAAGTAAAAGAGGAACCCGGTGAGGCCGATGATGGTCAACCCGTCGCGCACGATCATGATGGGGATTTTGGTCAGGGCGTTCTGGACGAGCTGGGCGTCGTTGGTCAGCCGGGAAATGATCCGGGCGGAATCGTTTCCCGTGAAGAAATCCATGGAGAGGGTGTGGATGTGCGCGTAGGCCTCGTCCCTGAGCCTCTTCACGATGGCCTGACCCACGTTGGCCGTCAGGTAATCGTGCACATAGGACAAGGCGGCCTTCATGAAATAAAGCAGGATCACCAGGATGACGATATCCTTTAACGTCGACAAATCCCTCGCCATGAGGGCCTTATCGATCACTTGCTTCAAGATCCACATGGAGGCCGCGGTCAGCGCCGCCACCATAGCCATGGCGACCAGGGCCACGGCCAATTTCCACATATGGGCCCGGAAATAGGGCAGGATGCGTTTCAAGATATCCATGTATTATCTCTCTTGGATTTGGCGGAGGATTTCATCAGCGGCTCGTTCCGCCGCGCCGGGGCCGCCCAACTCATGGCGCAGCTGCAACAGTTCCCTGCGGACCTCTTGCAGGCCTTTCGGATCGCTGAACCATTCCAAACAAATCTTGGCGATGTTCTCCGGCCGGGCTTCCTCTTGGATGAGTTCAGGCACAAGGCGCTTGCCCGTCAATAGGTTCGGCATGGCGATGTGGGGCACGTTTGCCAAAGTTCGCGCCAGCGTGTAGGTCAACCAAGACATTTTATAGACCACAATCATCGGAAGGCCCAGGAGCGCGTTCTCAAGAGTCGCCGTGCCGGAGCAAGTCAACGCGATATCGATTTCGGACCTCCACTTATAATCCTCGTCCCGCACGATTTCCAGAAGGTAAGGCCGGCGCACGTTCCTTCCCAGAAGACCGTCATAAAAATCGTTGGACAGAGACGGCGCGGCAAAAAGCATGAAACGCGCGCCGGGTTTTTGTTCGGAGATCATATCCGCGGCCCTCAAGAAAAGCGGCAAATGCCTCCGGACTTCCCCTTCCCGGCTTCCCGGCAGCAAACCCACCACGGGCTCCACGCGCAAGGGATGCTCTTCCTCTGGGACGTTCGGGACGACGTCCAAAAGCGGATGGCCGACGAAAACAGAGGGGATGCGGCGCTTCTCGTAAAAAGCTTTTTCAAATGGAAAGATCAGCAGCACCTGATCGACAAACCGCTTCAGGACGTCGGCGCGCCATGGCCGGCTGGCCCAGACCTGAGGACTGATGAAATAAAGGACCCGGCTGCCAGCCTTCCGGGCGGCTTTGGCCGTGAACCGGTTGAATCCGAAGAAATCCACCGGGACCACGACTTCCGACGGTAATTCTTTGAGAGCCGGCTTGATCACGCCGTTCAGCAGGCGCCAGAACCTCGGCAGCTTCTTCAGAGGCTCCCAGAACCCCACCACGCTCTCATCCACCAAATTGGCCAGAAACCGGTCGGCCACGCGCTTCAAGGATGGCCCGCCCAAAGCCATGATTTCAATGCGGGGCGATTTCGCTTTCAGACAGGCCGCCACACGGGCCGCATGGAGATCCCCCGACAAATCCCCCGCGACGAAAAAAATGCGCGTCATCACAAGGTGTGAAGTTGCATTGTTTTGCGGATCTCCAAGGCAAGCTCGAGCGCGTCCCGCCCGTGTTGCCCTCCCACCAGCGGGGGTTTGCCTTCCCGAACGCACTGAACGAAATGGCGAAGCTCGTGATCAAGCGGATCTTTCTTCTCCACCCGGGGTTGCTGAATGGAGATGTCCAACAGGCTCCGCGGCTGAGGTTTCTTCTTTCGGCATATTTTCAGGCTTCTCTCCGAGTAATCCAGGGAAATGTAGGCGTCTTTCTGGAACACCCGGATCTTCCGGAATTTGCTCAGGCTGACCCGGCTGGCCGAGATGTCCGCCCGGCAGCCCCGCGAGAAGTGGAGCGTGACCTTCACGATGTCCTCGTGGTCGGAGAGCACCTTGCCTCCCACGGCGTCCAGCCGCACGACCTTATCGCGCACGAGAGCCAGGACGATGTCGAGATCATGGATCATCAAATCCAGCACCACGCCCACGTGTGAAACGCGGGGGTCGTAGGGGCCGAGGCGGGA
>JACQPF010000247.1 GCA_016207625.1 Elusimicrobiota bacterium
CCTCCAGCTCCTTCTCCAGGCCCGCCAGGCGGGATTTCTGCTCCTGGACCTCGGACTCGCGCTGCAGGAGCCGCGCGGCCAAATCTCTCTCGCGGGCCTCCCGCTCGTCTTTCTGGCTTTGCATCGCGGACAACTGGGCCTGCCGTTCCGACGACTGGACCTGCACGCCCGTCATGGCGCTCCGGAGGGACTCCAGCTCCCGCTCCCGTTCCGAAAGGGTCCTTTGTAGTTGCTCATGCTGATGGGCGCGCCGCATCAGCTCCTCACCCTGATGAGCCGCCTCCCTTCGCGTATCCTCTTTCTGCGCGGTGAGGTAGGTGATCTCCTGCTTCAACGCCTGGATCTGCGCGTTCAGCTCGATCCGGGACCTTTCCGCCGAAGACAACGTTTCCTGCAGGCGGCGCAGCTCGTCTTGCTTGTTTTCCACGAGCTTCTGCGCCTCTTCCTTCTGCGTGGAGTAAGAGCTCAGCTCCCTTTGAAGGGCTTCCTGAACGGCTTCGCTTTGGGTTTTCATTTCAGACAGCTGTTCCTTGAACGATTCCGCCTGGGTCCGCGCCGCTTCCTTTTCCTGGCTCAGTTGCGCGGCGGCGGATTTCCATTCGTCGCGCTGCTGCAGCACCTGCTCCCATCCCTGGCGTGCCGTCTGCAATTGCGCCAGGAGGTCCGACCGGTCTTTCTCCGATTGGGCCGAAAACTCCTTCAGCCGGGACAGTTCCTGAAGCGCGGGCTCCAAGCGCGACGCCAATTCCGCCTGATGCCTTTCGGTTTGGGACAGCGTTTCCCGCATCCGGATGAGGACCTCATCCCTTTCCTTGGTGAGCTTCTGAGCCTCTTCGTTCCGGCTGGAAAGGGAGGCCAGGTCTTTTGTAAGCCGCTCCAACTCCGCTTTATGCTGGTTGTCGGCTGAGGCCATCTCTTTCTGGAGCCTCTCCGTCTCCATCTTGTGCTGGCTCTCCATGAGAGCGGAGCTGGCTTTCAGCAGGATGAGGTCTCTTTCTTTCTCATCCCGGGCGGATTGGAGGGTGGTCCGGTCTTCTTCCAAACGTCTCTGGAGCTCGGCGGTTTGGCGAAGCGATTCGTCTCGCTCGGACGCGAGGGCCATCTGCCGTTTCTCCCAATCCGCCTGATGCCGCTCCAGCTCCAGGAGATGGTTCTGTTTCATTTTCTCGACCTCTTGAGTCCTTTGGGCCAGGGACTGCTCCAGGCGCGATTTCTCCTCCGCCCAACGCCGTTCAAAATCCGCCAACCGGGAAGACAAGCCCTCTTCCATTTGATGGGATTCCACATCGCGCTGCGCCATTTGGTTCTTCAACGTGGTGACCCAGGTCTCCCGCTCATCCGCCAAGCGCCGTTCCAATTCCGACACGCGTGCGTCCGACGCCGCGCGGGCGGCTTCCAGTTCCTGCTCGCGCCTTTCCCGGCGGAGCTTTTCCTGCATGTCTTTCAGGGCGTTTTCCACTTTGGACGCCAAAGCGGCTTCCTCTTTCGAGCGCACGGTGGCCAGCATCACCTTTTCCCGCTCTTCCATCAGGCGTTTCTCCATCTCGGCCAGGCGGGCCTCCAACGTTTTCTTGCCTTCCTCCAGATCTTTTGCGCGCGACTCCATCTCGCGCACCTGGACCTCCGATGACGCCGGCGGCGGAACGGCCGGACGCGGCGCGGCGGGCGGCGGGACGTTCAAAGGCCGCGATCCTCCCGGAAGGGGCGGCAGAGGCGGCCGGGGCACACCCCCGGCCGGTGAAGATTTTGGGTCCATCGGTCGATCGTCAGCCATTGTCGTGCACTCCTTTGGTGTTTTGTAAGCTCCGCACTTGCGCGTCCATGTCTCTCCAAAAAGCCGCCCACAACTGGCGCCCCTCGCCGTCTTTGTGAATCAGGTCGTCCGCGTGCGTGAGCCGGCGCAGCAACTCGTCGATTTGCGCGTCTTTTTCAATGATCAGGTTTTCCCAGGCCGCCCGTTTCTCCTCCCACCGGCGCTGAAGCTCGCCGACGGCTTGGTTCATGGCTTGCCGTTCCTGCTCCATCCGTCCGCGCATCTCGTCGCGAGCGCTTTGGCTCGCTTCCTCGCTCAGGAACACCGCCCGCTCCAATTTCTGCAGTTCCTCCTGGCGGCTTCGCAGCACCTGTTGCTGCCGCTGCATGGTCGCTTCCCACGTCTGGCTCAAATCTTGGAGGACCCTGGTCAAATCATTCCGCAAACGCTCCGCCTCCTGCCCTCTCCGGCGGCGCTCCGCCTCCTGCCGTTCCACGCGGAGCTGAAGGCGCGCCTCGATCGATTTCAGTTGCGCCTCTTTGGATTGAATCTGCCCCTGATAATTCTCTTCGTGGCGGGCGATGAAATGCTCCAGGTCCCTCACCTTCTGCTCGAGGGGCCTGCGGGCCCTTTCCATCTCCCTTTGCCGCCGGATCTCCTCCGTTTTTGAGCTGGACTCACGCACCGCCACCGCCAGCTCCAATTGCTGCTGCCGTCGCTGGATCTCCTGCAGACGGCCGGCGTGCTCTTCTTCCGCTTCCTTGATTTGCCTCCGGAATGATTCGATCTTTTCCTGCAGAGCGGCCGCGTCGGCCGACCAGGACACCTCATCCTGTTGCAAGCGGTCCTGTTCATTGGACTCCATCTCGTCGAGGAGGACGCCCAGCCGCTTGATCTCTTCTTCTTTGTTTTGGAGGCGTTGGTTGTGGTCCTCTTGAAGGTGTTGCAAGCGCTCCGAGAGCGTTTCCGCTTCATGCTCCAGGCGCTGACGTTCCATTTCCTCATGCCGGCCTTTCTCGGCCAGGAGCGCGGCCTCTTTTTCTTCTCTCAGTTCGTTCCCGCGCCGCAAGTCGAGCAGGAGGGTCTCCTGGTTTTGAATTTCCTGACGGGACTTCTCTTCCTGACGCTCCAGAAGGCCTCTCAACTCTTCTTCTTGAGCGCGCAATTGCGCCAGGAGGGGAACCCACTGGTCGGACTTCTCCTTATGCTTTTTCTCCCAGGCCCGTTTCGCCGACGCCAGGGTCTCTTCCAAGATCCGGATCTTTTCCTCCTTCAACCGGACGGCGGAAGCGGCCTCCTCCTCCATTTTCCTGACTTTTTCCATGAGCACATGGATCTGTCCGTGCCATTGGCGAAGCTCACCCGCCCAAATCTTTTCTCTCTCTTCACGGTTGCGCTCGGATTCCCGGCGGCGTTCGTCCAACCGCTGCTTGAGCTCATCGATCCGTTTTTGATAGTCCGCCGACCGGTCCCGGTGTTCCTGCTCGAGGGCGGCCAACCGCTTCTCCAGCTCTTCCTTTTGCGCTCTGTGCTGGGATTCCTCCTGCCCGGCCTCGCGGCTCCACTGCTCGAATTCATTCTGCCAGGCGGCCTTTTGCGCATGGACCGATTCGCTGAACTCCTTCAATTCCCGGTCCCGCGCCTGTTTTTCAGAGGCCAGGCGGCGCTGCCTTTCCGCCAGGATCTTGACCACGCGGTCCTTTCGGCGCGCCGAGCGGGCCTGGAGGCGTTGGAACTTTTCCCGGGCCAGCCTTTGCGTTTCCAGCCCCTCTCGCTCAAGACTTTGTATCTGTTCTTCCAGCCGTTCCCGTTCCGCCTGC
>JACQPF010000238.1 GCA_016207625.1 Elusimicrobiota bacterium
CTGACGCAAAGCTGGTCGGCACAGACCTACATAGTGATTTTCAACCAGGCCAAATTGAAGACGACGACGAGCCGGTCCATTTCCCAGGGAATCGATGGGACGACGAGCGTCACCGAGCCCTACACCACCACGTACTGGTACTATGGTGAACCGGACTTCACGCCCGGGAGCGGCGAGCGATCCAAGGGTCTATTGGCGCACGCGGCGATCACTTCAGCCTTCAAGGAGGGCCTATGGGGAGTGCATGACGGCAAATATCGGGTCAAGACCCTGACGACGGACGAGTTCGGCAACAAAACCTATTCCTTCTCCAACCAGGAGTTCGCGGTCGTCAAAGGGCAAGCCAAGCTGTCGAGGGTGGAAAACGCGGGCGTGACGGATTCGGTGGACGGATCGAAATCCATCACCGACCCCTACGAGATGCACTATGCCTACGACGAGGCGACGGGCCTCCTGCGGGCCGCCGGAGGGTTGGAGGGCGGCCTGGGCCCCGTGAACGTCCGCACCGTCACGGAGGACGCCGCCGGGAACACGACCGATTCCACAGCAAGCCAAATTTACGACGTGGTGGCAAACCAGGCCAAGGTCGCCTCGGTCACCAGCGAATCGACGACCCTCTCCATTGATGGGAGCGTCACCTTCACAGACCCTTACACCATCGAATATCAGTATTCAAACGTCGGCCTCCTGTCCGGTGTGACCAACGAAGTCTACGTTCATTCGGCGTCGCGGGACGCGTTCGGCAACGAGACGGAGACGTTTTCCATCCAGACCTATTTTGTCCACGCCGGGACCGGCCAGGCGAAGATGGCCGCGGTGACGACAATGTCCATCGCGACATCCATTGATGGCTCCCGTACGGAAACGATGCCTTACACGACGGTCTACGAATACAACGCGAGGAACGGCAAGTTGGAGAACGTTTACATCCAAAAGGAGCCCGTCAGCCTCCCTGAGCTGGAGACCCGGCTGGCCGCCCAACGGCAAATTCTGCTGGGAGCCCTCGGCGTGCTGCCGGAAGACATCATTGAGCTCAAGCTCGACGTGGACCCCACGAACCCCAGGAACACGCGTTTCGTTCTAACGACGAAGGACAACCAAACGATTGAAGGCGCATTGTCGTTCGATCCTTCCGAGAAAGTCATCCTGACGATAACGCGCCACGACATACCGAACAACGACGGCGGCACAACCCAATTTAGCCCCTATCAAAAATCCTACACGTATCAAAACGGCGTATTGCAAAGCGTCCAATTCACGAACGCCTACCTCTACGCCGCCCTCGGCGGCGACGCCTACCCCATTCATTCCATCACGACCGACGTCTTCGGGAACGTGACGGAGACGTGGTCCGACCAGAAGTTCGTATTGATCGCCGGGCAAGCGAAGATGGTGGAGACGAAAACGGAAAGCCGGACCACCGGCGTCGACGGAACAACGACGACCACGGACGCCTATGTCACGAGATACGCCTACGCGGGACAGGACCTATTCGACTCGAAGGGCCGCCTGGTCCCCGGCAAAGAGGCGGAATACCGGCGGCTGGTGGAGGATGACCGCGTGGGGCACCTGGAGCGCGCGTGGATCGCGAGCACGTCCGCGGTGGATACGGTGAGAGTGAACGGCAAAACCTATCAAGCGGCGGCCGTGGACGGCGGTTACCATATACGATCGGTGAGCCTGGACTCGTTCGGGAACGTGACTTACAGCTACACCCGCCAGGAGTTCAAGGTCGTGGCGGGGCAGGCGAAACTGGTAAGCGCGGTGAACTCCTCCGTCTCCAGCAGCATCGATGGAACGGTGTCCGTCACGGAGCCCTATGAAACGACCTACGCCTATTTCGGGCAGGAATGCTTCGACGACCAAGGCCGGCTGAAAGAGGAGAAGAAAGACTTTTACCGCCAGCTCGTTCTGGACAGGGTCCTCGGACGCCTGGAAGCGGTCGGCTCTCCGACCGTGAAGACCGTCAGCGTGGATGTTTTCGAAAACAAGACCACCACCATATCCCTCCAGGTGTTCAAGGTCCATCCCGGCACAGGCCAGGCCAAACTGTATGAGACGGTGACGACGTCCCTCACGGAAGGCGTGGACGGAACACTGACCTACACGGCCCCCTATCGGATGATCAACAACTACCATGAAAACGGCCTTTTAAAAAGCGTCGAGGTCAGGAAAGAATCCGACCCGCAACGTTACGTTGAACAGTTGCAAGGGGCCGTCGGGCGGGAAGCGGACCTGCAAAGGATCATCGCCGCGGCGCCGCCATCGGGCCTACCGCGAGCGATCCACACCATCAGTCTGGACGTCTTCGGCGGGGTCACGCAAAGCTGGACGGACCAAACGTATGAAGTGATCGCCGGTCAGTCCAAGCTCGTGAGCGCCGTGACGGAGAGCCTCTCCCTTGGTGTGGACGGGACGGAAACCAGGACCCATCCCTACGAGACGGTCTACCACTACGTCGGCCAGAACTACTTCAAGGACGGTCTGCTGATCGAGGAAACGAAGGCGGATTACTTGGAAAACGTCGCCCCCAAGCGCCACGTGGGCCACCTGGACTACTCGAATCCGCCGGAGGTGATCCGGCTGTCGGACGCCTATGAAGGTGTCCGGTTTACGAACGACGTGGCCGTGATCACCCTGTCTTCAGGAGAAAAGGTGACTCTGCAGGGGAACTACCAGATCCTTTCCGAGTCGACGGATGTTTTCGGGAACGCCACCTATTCCGTTTCACGCCAGACGTTCAAGGTGCTGTTCAACCAGGCGAAACTGGACGAGGTCACCAACGCCTCCGTGTCCGAAAGCATCGACGGCACCCGCTCGGTGACGGACCCTTATACGACGAAATATTGGTATTACGGCGAGGAAGGCTACCCCGCCACGCAGGGGGTGAACGCTGGAACGGGGGCCTTTCAAAGGAAAGGCCTTTTGGCGCATGCCGAAATAACATCGGACGATGTTCAGACTCAAGTTCGGGGCCATGTGGTGGATGGAACGTATAAGGTTCGCACGGTGAGTAACGATTTGTTCGGAAACACGACGTATTCTTTCTCAAACCAGCGATTCGACGTGATTGTGGGACAAGCGAAGCTGAGAGAGGTGGATAACGCCTCCCTGACGGATTCCATCGATGGATCTGTGACGGTGACCGAACGCTACACGATTCGCTACTCCTACTGGGGCGATGCGGGATATCCTCCGGAGAATAACGGCGATCATCGACGTGGATTGTTGGCGGATGCCAAAGTCGTGGGTCTTAATGTCGAACCGATCACGCCTCCCAAGCAACCCCCAATCCCCGGGCCAAAGCCGCCCAAACCCAAGCCAGGGAAGCCGGGAGATTCCATCGAGTCGGCGCCGGGGAAAATTTTCCCGATGCCAATTGAAAAGAAGCCTAGAGCGAAGCCGCCCGTGGGTGGTGAGCCGACGGAGGAAAAGAGGACGGATCCGTGGAGCGGATTCCCTATTCGATCAAAGACCGTGGACGCCTTCGGGAACGTGACGGAGAGCTACTCGAAGCAGGAGTTCACGATCCTGTTCGGCCAGGCGAAACTGAAGCGTGTGGAGAGCGGGTCGGTCTCGACATCGATCGACGGGACGGTGTCGGTGACGAAGCCGTATGTGACGACCTATTTCTACTGGGGAGAGGCGGGGACGAAGTACGAAACGTTTACGCCGGACCGCCAGGAAGGGAAATTGAAGGGGTTGTTGGCAGGGGCGGTGATCACGTCCGGAAACGTTACAAAGGACAGGGTGCAGGGGCAGACGGTGGATGGGACGTATAAGATCCGCACGGAGAGCAAGGACGCGTTCGGGAACACGACGTACAACTATTCGAACCAA
>JACQPF010000018.1 GCA_016207625.1 Elusimicrobiota bacterium
CCCTTGGCCGGCGGCGACGCCGACAAGTTCGTGGCCCTGATGGACGATTTGGACAACAACGACGACGTCAACCAGGTTTACGCCAACGCCGACATCAAGCAATAGCGGTTTGACGGCTCAGAAAGTTTTGGGCATCGATCCCGGCATCGCGACGACGGGGTGGGGATTCGTTGAGAAAGCGCCCCCGGACCGATTCCTGACGGTCCGATTCGGATGTCTGCTCACGCCGGCCAAGGAGCCGATGGTCCAGCGCCTCCGGCATTTGGCCGAGCAGTTGCGCCGGCTCGTCCAAGCGGAAAAACCCGATGTGGCCGCCGTGGAAGAGCTTTATTTCGCCAAAGACAGCCGCACCGCCGCATCGGTCGGCCACGCGCGGGGCGTCATCCTCTTGGTGTTGAGCGAGTTGGGCCTGCCGGTCTACGAATACAATCCCCGCCAGGTCAAGATGGCCCTCACGGGGTACGGCGCGGCCGACAAATCCCAAATGCAGCGGATGGTGCAGCGTCTCCTGTCCTTGAAAGAAATCCCGAAGCCCGATGACGCGGCCGACGCCCTCGCCATCGCGCTCTGCCATCTGCAGACGTTGCAATTGCCTGCGTAAAGAGAGGAAGATATGATCGCCAGCTTGCGAGGCACAATCCTTGAAAAGACCGCGGACGGCGCCGTCGTCGAGGTGAACGGGGTGGGTTACTCCGTGCTCCTCAGCTCCTCCACGGTCCTTCTTCTGCCTCCCGTCGGGGAGAACGTTCTGCTCTTCGTGGAGGAGTCCGTGGCGATGTATGGGGGCGGAGTCACGCTCTACGGGTTCCTGAAGGCCGAGGAACGGCAGATTTTCAATGTGCTCCGGTCTCACGTGCCGGGGACCGGCGCGAAGAAAGCCATGGAGCTCCTGGACAAGGCCGGGAAATCCCTGCCGGACTTCCACCGGGCCATCCTGGAGAAAGACACGTAGGTCTTGGTGTCCCTTTTTGGATTCACCTCGAAGACGGCGGAGAAAATGGTCGCCGCGCTGCAGGGGAAGCTGGAGGCTCTTCCCTTCCTGAAAACCCCGGGCAAAGCCGCACACGCCGCCCATGTGATGGAAGAGACGATACAAGGCTTGATGAGCTTGGGATATCGGGAGCTGGCCGCCCGTCACGCCGCCCAGTCCGCCTCTTCGGCGCTGGGGGCATCGGCCCGGCCGCCGGACCTCATCCGCGAGGCTCTGCGCCACTTGTCCGGAATCAGCTAACCTTTTTCGTATGGATCAATCCCGTCAACCTCCCACCCTCATCGGTTCCGCGACGCCTGAAGAAGAGGCCGTGGAAGTCGCCCTCCGGCCCCAGAGCCTGGACGAATTCATCGGCCAGGATAAGCTGAAAAAAAACCTCAAAATCTTTATCCAGGCCGCCAAAAAACGCAAGGAGCCCTTGGACCATTGCCTGTTCTCCGCTCCGCCGGGCTTGGGAAAGACGACCCTGGCCCACATCATCGCCCGGGAGTTGGGAGTGAACCTCCGGCAGACCTCGGGGCCGGTGCTTGAGCGCGTGGGGGACCTGGCGGCGATCCTGACCAATTTGGGAGAAGGCGACGTCTTCTTCGTGGACGAAATCCACCGGTTGAACCACACCGTGGAAGAGGCTCTCTATCCGGCCATGGAGGACTATTCCCTCGACATCATCGTCGGCCAGGGGCCCTCGGCCAAAACGATCAAGCTCCCTTTGCCACGGTTCACGCTGGTGGGAGCCACCACGCGGGCGGGGCTCCTCACGGGGCCTTTGCGGGACCGCTTCGGCATCATCGCCCACCTGGATTTCTACAACGATGAGGAGCTGACCTCGGTGGTGGAGAGGTCGGGGCGGATCCTGAACGCGCACATCGATCACGACGCCGCGCGGGAAATCGCCCGCCGGGCGCGGGGCACCCCGCGGGTGGCCAACCGGCTCTTGCGCCGCGTGAGGGACTTCGCCGACGTGCAGTCGTCGGGGCACATCACCGCCGAACTGGCGAGGGGCGCTTTGGACGCTCTGGAGGTGGACGCCCAGGGCCTCGACGCGGTGGACCGGAAGATCCTCGCGGCCCTCATTGAAAAGTTCGCCGGGGGGCCCGTCGGAGTGGACAGCATGGCGGTGGCCGTGAGCGAGCAGCGCGACACTTTGGAAGACGTCTACGAGCCTTACCTGATCAAGGCGGGCTTTTTGATCCGAACTCCCCGCGGCCGGGTGGCGACGCCCGCGGCCTACACGCACCTCGGAAAGAAACCTCCCAAGCCCCTCCCGCAGGGCGATCTGTTGTAATCGAGTGAAGCCCGTTATTTTTGCAGCGCTGTTGATCGGCTCCACGGCCGCCGTTTACGCTTCTTTCTCTCCGCCCATCGTCCGCATCGGGGTTTTGACCCGGGCGCGCTCCGTCAGCCTTGGGCCGGGGTCCTACCGGCTTTGGTCTGGGGCGTCCGAAAAGGATGAAAAAGTGGTTTGGAAGGCGGCTGTGCCGGCGACGTCTTTGGAAGGCAAGCGGATCGTCATCAAGCCTGCGGAACCGGATGGAAGCGTCGTCGTGAATAAGCGCTCTTACCGCGGGCAAATTGAAGTGATCCGGACGCCGGAAGGGACCGTGACGGTCGTCAACGAACTGAACGTGGACGACTATGTGCAAGGCATACTCGTTTACGAAGTGAATCCGGAATGGCCCTTCGAATCGCTGAAGGCCCAGGCGGTGGCCAGCCGCACTTACGCCCTCACGAACCGCGGCCGCCATGGGAAAGAGGGCTATGATCTCTGCTCGGAAACCCATTGCCAGGTCTATCGGGGACGATCGGCGGAACGGGACGTCACCAATAAAGCGGTCCATTCCACCGCCGGGGAAGTGATCTATCACGGCGATGCCTTGATCAGCGCCGTCTTCCATTCCTGTTGCGGAGGGCACACCGAAAATCCTCAAGACGTATGGCAAAGCAACGGCATGCCCTACTTGAAGGCGATCCGATGCCGCTGGTGCCGGAAAAGCCCGCGCTACCAATGGACGGGGGAAATCCAACGGGACAGCCTGTCGAAGAAACTGGCCGCCGCTCATCACGGGATCGGGAACGTCACATCTTTGAAGATCCTTTCAAAGTCACGCTCCGGGCGCGCGTATGAGGTGCGCGTCAAAGGCTCCGAAGGAACAGCGACCTTGAAGGCCGGCCAGTTTCGCCTTATCCTCGGGGCGGACGTCCTTCGCAGCACGATGTGGTCCGTGTTTTCGAGGAATAAAAGGGGATGGCGTTTCTCCGGAACGGGATGGGGGCATGGGGTGGGACTTTGCCAATGGGGAGCCAAAGGGATGGCGGATCGAGGGAAAAAATACACCCAGATCTTGCGGCATTACTACCACAATGTGACCGTCGGAAAGATCAGGACATAACATGTTATTGGATTTCCCTGAAATCCCTCAGGAGCTCATCGCCCAGGAACCGCTCAAGAAGCGGGATGACGCCCGGCTCATGGTTTTGAACCGGCGGGAGGAGTCCATCCATCATAATTATTTTCATCAGCTCGACCAATACATCGGCCCGGGGGACGTTTTGGTGTTGAACGACGCGCGCGTCTTTCCCGCCCGTTTGCGCGGGAAGAAATCCACGGGGGGCCGCGTCACCGTTTTGCTTCTGAAACGGTTCGGGAAATCGGGCGCCGCGGACCGGTGGCTGGCCCTTTTGACGCCCTCCCTGAGGATCGGCGCGGACATTCATTTCGAGGGGGAGTTGTCGGCCGTCGTCGAAAACAAGATCGAGACGGGCGAATACGTCCTCCTTTTCTCCCGGCCCGTGGACGACGATCTGAAAATACTTGGCGAGATGCCCTTGCCTCCCTATATCCACCGTGAGAATGCGGGGACGACGGCGGCGCGGGAACTGGACGCCCTCTATTACCAAACCGTTTACGCCCGCGAGGAGGACGCTCCAGCCGAAGGAACGGATCTCACGGGGCCGAAGGCCCCCGGCGCGGTGGCCGCGCCGACGGCGGGACTCCATTTCACGGAGGAACTCCTGGGCCGGATCAAGGCCAACGGCGTGAGGGTCGTCACGATTTCTTTGAAAGTGGGCTGGGGGACGTTCCGTCCGCTTCAGGACCCGGACTACCGGCGCCATCGGATGCTTCCGGAAGAATATTCCGTTTCCGGGCAGGCCGCGCACATCATCAACGAAGCCCGCCGGCGAGGAAAGCGCATTTGGGCCGTCGGAACGACCACGGTCCGCACGTTGGAAAGCGTCGTGGATGAGGACGGGCTTGTCCGCCCCGGGTCGGGCGAGTCGGACTTGTACGTTTATCCCGGGCACCGTTTCCGCGCCGTCGATGCGATGGTCACCAACTTTCACCTGCCGGGCTACACCCCTCTCCTTATGACTGCGGCTTTCGCAGGCGCGGAGTTCCTTCGGCGGGCCTATGAAACCGCTGTCCAAGAGCGTTACCGTTTTTTTTCCTACGGCGACGGGATGGTGATCTTATGATCCGAAGGAGTTCCGCCCGTCTCATCCTGCCGCTCCTCCTGGCCGTGCCGGCCCCCGCCGTGGCGTTGGACCTGGAGGAGGCCATGGCGGTCGCCGGAATGACCCCCTCCGGCGTCGGGCTCCGGGCGGATTCCATGAACCAACCCGGCACTCTCTCCGCCGTGAAACGTCTGCTGAGCAACCCTTGGGACCATTTCCCCGAAATGCAGGATTGGGCGGAGAACGTCCTTCAAAGCCAGACCGATACGGCCAAAACGATCACGTGGATGGCGTCCTTGAACGATGTCGCGCCGGCTTCCGTTCCTTTATCGATGAGCACCGAGGTTTTCACCGCCTGGCCCGAATCGATCCCGGACTGGCTCCAGGAGTCTCTCCGGGAATTCCTCATCGAAGCGGACGCGGATCAAGAGGCATGGCGGCGCGAAAAGGACCTCCTGAACGATGAAGAGAGAAGCCGGTTGTCGGAACTGCTTTGGGACGAAGAGGAGGAGGACAAGGCTTTGAGCGGCGAGCCGTCGGAGCCCATCGTTCAGCGGCGAATCGGTCGGATTCGCCTTTTGGAAAAAACGTCCCGCGAGACATCCTTCGCGGAAGCCCTGCGCGTGGCTCGCGCCGTCGAACGGTTGAAGACGCGCGTCTTGGAGCATGAAGCGGATTTCCCTTCCTTATCCACCCAAAGGTTCGAGACGCCCCGGGGTTGGATCACCGTCGGCGGATGGGCCGACGATGCGCATTTCTCGGAGCCCGGGGATTTGCTCGTTCTGGACGTGGGAGGGAACGATGCCTATCAGGGGTCCGTCGCGGCGGGAGCGGATGGGCGTTCATCGGTCGTCCTGGATCTTTCCGGGGATGATTTCTATTCCAGCACGGGTTCCTATGCGCTCGGAAGCGGCCGCTGGGGCGTCGGGTTCCTTGAAGACCTGGAGGGCGACGATGTTTATAAGGGCGCCAAGTGTTCCCAGGGATGCGGCGCTTTCGGCGCCGGAATCCTGATCGACCGGGCGGGCAACGATATTTATAACGCGGAGAGCCAGTCCCAGGGCGCGGGGTTTTGGGGGTTGGGACTCCTCTCCGATCAAGAGGGAGAGGACGCTTATCGCCTGGACTGGATGGGCCAGGGGTTTTCCGGGATCGGCGGCATCGGGCTCCTTCTCGAGGGCCGGGGAAACGATCAATATTTCGCCGGCCTCACGAAATCGGACCCGCGCGAGCCGGGCGTATTTCAGAGCATGGCCCAAGGTTTTTCCCTGGGGCTCCGGGATTACGCCGCCGGCGGCGCGGGCGCTCTCGTCGACGGCGCCGGGCATGACCATTACAAAGCGGACTATTTCGGGCAGGGGTCCAGCTACTGGTTCGCGCTGGGCCTGCTTTACGACCGGCAGGGCCGGGACACCTACGTCAGCCGGCGCTACACGCAGGGCGCGGGCGTTCATTCCTCCGTGGGGTTCCTCCTTGACGTGGCGGACGACGACACCTACCTCGCTTGGGGCGGCGCCCAGGGCATGGGCTGGGACTACGCGGTCGGCCTCCTCATGGACGAATCCGGCGATGACATCTTCAGCGCGGATTGGGGGTCCCAGGGGATGGGCGGCGCCAACGGATGGGGAGTTTTCGTCGACAACGGCGGCTCCGACCTGTACTACAGCAAAGCCGCCCACGGACAGGGGTTCGGGGATTGGGACGGCCGGCGCTACGCGCCGAGCTTCGGCCTTTTCGCCGACACGGCCGGAGAGGACCGTTATCCGGAGGAAGGCCGCGAAGGCGGAGTCTGGAGCGTGGACCGCTGGGGCGTGGGGGTGGATGCGTCCACAGGCCCCTTGTCCGGTTTGAGTTTGCGGACGGATCTGCCTTTTCGCGCCGAAGACCTGGCCGGCGGCCAAGAGCAGGAAGAGCGGAAGAATTTACAAACCCGCCTTTCGCGCGTGGAAAAAGTGAAAGATCCCTTTTTGAAGGCGGCGGAGCTTTTGGACATCGCCGGCTATTGGGGCCTCGATGAGGCCACGCCTCAGAAAGCCCGCCGGATGATTCTGCGGATGCCGCACGACGATATCCTTCCGGGGCTCTTGAAGGCTCTCGACTGCCGGCAGACCATGGGCTACCTGCTCCTGGAGGAAATTTTCCTGAGGTACGGCCCAAAGTCGGTGGAGGCTTTGACCGCGAAAGCCGGTTCCCCGCCTGAGCCGGTGACGGACGCCGCCCTCCGCGAACAGCGGTTGGGTCTTTTTTATCTTGGGCAAACGGCTTCTCCTTTGACGACGGACCTTTTCTTGCGGCGCTTGTCCGATCCGTCCTGGAGGATCCGTTCGGCCGCGGCCCGCGCGTTGGGGGATATCTACGACATGCAGCTCCGCAAGAAGTTCGTGAAGTTGGCGGAACTCCTCCGCGCGCCAGACCGTCCCAAAGGCCGGAAAGCTCTGGCCGATTGGTTGGCCGCCGTCCCCTACAAAGACCGGCTCCGCATCGTGTTTGCATTGCAGCCGTTGCCTTGGAAAACCTTTGAAAAGCTGATGGAGGAAAAACTGGATGCGCGTGACCCGAAAAAAGATGAAGCGTGGGCCGCGTATCTGTACCGCAGAAAGAAAGACGTTTTGGTTCTGGCGGAGGCAAGAGGCCAAGATCTTCCGCCTCAAGACGCCGTTGAAGCGCTTCAAAAGCTTTTGTCGGACCCGGACGAGTCGGTGCGCCACGCCGCGGCCATCG
>JACQPF010000236.1 GCA_016207625.1 Elusimicrobiota bacterium
AAACCCGATCGTCACCGCCAAGATACCCGCCCCGATGGTCCTCTTTCCCCGCCGCGAAAGGATCGGCCCTTTCGCGGCCGGCTCAATCAGCGCCGGTTTCGAGGCCGGCTTTATCTGCTTGTTTTTCTTGCCCATCGCTTCATTGTCCTATAAATTCCCCAAAGAAGCAAACCAACTCCGCATTGCTTTCAACCTCACCCATTCCATAAGGATGGGAAGGGCTACCGGTGAAATTTTCCCAGGACCGCGCCCCCTCCTTGTTTGTTGTTTAAAATTCCGGCCCCAATGAGAAATACCACGTCCAATTGTGCGCGTCGGTGCGCTTGGCCACGTCCACGGACAAAGTCAACGGAAAGGTTTGGAGGATGAACGTGGGCAATCGCACACCGGCGCCCACGGAATGGCGGACGTTCGTCACGCTCAGCCGCTCCAGGTCCTGAGAACGGGTCCAATCGTAGCCGGCGTCCATAAAGACGACTCCATAGACGGCTTTGATGTTGATGTCGGGGAAAATGAACCCGGTGAAATTGGTGTATTTCAATGGAACGCGCCATTCCAAGTTCCCCATGACGAACCGGGACGCTTGGTTGGCTTCCAAGCGCCGCGCATAGCCCCGGATCCGGTCGGCCCCGCCCAACCGAAACAGCTGAGGCTCATCGCCCGAGCTGACCCCCGTCATCCCCCGGAACGCCATCACGCTTTCCCGGCCCGTCGGCACGAATTGATGGAGCTCAAAAGCGTGCGACCGATAGGAGCGATTGCCGCCGAAAACCGGCCGCGCCACTTGGTAGGTCGCCCGGAACCGGTTGCCCGACGTCACGGCCAGATAACGGCCGAGGGTGGCGTCCCGCAGGAGAGAGAGGGACCAGATGTTCTCCCTTTCCAATTCGTTGAATTGTGGGAACCGGTCGTAATGGTCCTCGCGGACGAGGGACCCCAGGACCCCTTCCACGCGATGGTACCGATCAAAGGGATAGGCGACCCCGAGGAGCGTTTCCGATTCCCGCCGCAGCTCTGTTTTTGAGAAATCGCGGAAATAACTCAACCCTCCCGCCTCCATGAAAAATTGAGGCCGGAACCGCCTGTATTGGTATTGGACCTGGTAATCCAGAAAGTCGTTGCCGGAGGAATACTGCATGGAGGCGCCCAACTGATGGTTCCCCAGATATTCCGAAGCCTGCCAGAGGGTCGCCAGGAACAAACCATCGGTCGAGGAATAATAAAGGAAAGGGAAGAACAGGTCTGTGGAAGCGCGGAACCGATAAGGCCGGCGGGCGCTTGAGAAAAGAGGGCTCTCCCAGGGGGAAGGCGGCGCTGGAGAGGGGGGATGCGCCGTCTCCGGAGAGGAACCGGCCGCCCCGTAGAAGCGGGACGGCTGAAGGGCGAGCGCGGGAGCGGCGGGAGGCGGCTCTTTCCAAAGGGACGGTTTCGCGAGATAGACGTTCTGCGATCCCCGGCGGAACGAAGAGAAGACAAGGGCGTTCCCCTCTTTTGAGAAAGCGGGCGAGAAGATCCCCCCGATCACCCTCGTGAGCTGCACCGCCCGGCCTTCGGCCACATCCAGGCGATAGAGGTTGGGGACGCCGTCGGCGTTCCCGATGAAAAGAAGGGAGTTCCCGTCGGGCGTGAATACGGGTGACCCCTCATTGTTGGGGAGGTCCGTTAAGACCGTCGTGGCCAGCGAGGTCAAATTCAAGGCGACCAGGTTCCGCTCCGGCCTGTGCCGGGGCAGCGGTTCGTCCGCGAACTCCTGCGAGTAGACGAGGGTCTTCCCATCGGGAGAGTAGGCGGGGTCGTTCTCATCGGCGGGAGAATCGGTCAGCCGCCGGAGCCGTTTCCCGCGGGGAGAGATCTCGTAGAGGTCGTTGCTCCCCCCCTGCATGCCCACCACGGCCAGGCGGGGCTCCGTGGGATGAAACACCGGGGACCGCACTTGATCGAAGGGCACGTTGATGCGGCGCAGGCGCCGGCGCGGGACGTCGTAGAGGTAGAGGTAGTCCTTCTGCTCCTTCTCACCGGTGAACGCCACCCAGCGCCCGTCCGGAGAAAAGGACAACGCCCGGCCCTCGGTGTGAATGTTCTCGATCCTCCGCCCCGGCGGCCCGATCAGGATCCGGTGTTCCCCCGAGCGGAAATCGTAGAGGGCCAATTCCGGTTGGCCATTCTTGTCGCTGAAATACGCGACCCAGCGGCCGTCCGGGGAGAGGGCCGGGTGGGTGTTGAACACGGGCAGGAGGTCCGACCGCGTCAACCGGCGCCCATAGGCCTCCGGCTCTTCCGCCCCCTCGGTCTGGACCCGATAGTACTCCGTCAAGTGTTCCCTGAACCGCCGGTCGAACTGCCGGAAGTCCTGCCCGGCGAGGTCGGCCAGAATGGAAGGGACTTCAAAACGGTCCCTCAGCATCTTGAGGAGGTCGGACACTTTGTCCACGCCGTATTGCTCGGCGAGGAAGTGCACGGCCGCGCAGCCTTCCTTGTATCCCAGCGTGACCTCGTGGGGCCTGAGGTGGCTGAAGCCGTGCAGTTCCATCAGGGGATAAAGCCGGTCGGAGGTGGCGGCGTCCCGGAGGTAAAGGTCTTCCTCCACCTCGTCCAAGTCGCCCGTCGAATACTCCGCCAACCCTTCCATGAACCAGAGAGGGTAAAGCGGTGATTTCAAGAGCCGCGCGGACTTCCAGAAGCCGCCGTAGAGCACTTCGAATTGCACGACATGGGTGAATTCGTGGATGATGACGTGCTCGAGCCAATGTTCCGTGCCGTTGTTGAAGACGATGAACCGGTTCTTGAACGCTTCCGTGACCCCGCCCGTCCCCTCGTCCACGTCCGCGATGTTGTTCTCCTCAAAGCGGTTGTGGTTCGGGAAAAGGAAAAAAGACGTGCGGCCTTTGACCTCGGTGTCCATGGCCCGGGTGACGCGTCCGTAGGCCTCTTCCAGGAAATGGGCCGCGCGGGGAACGATGCCCTCGGCGTCCGGAGTGTAATGGAGATCAAAATGCGGGGTGGAGACCACGCGCCAGCGAGGGGGGCGGGTGATGACTTTGTTCCGGCCAAAGGCGTTCAGCGTCGACGCCGCCGCCGCGAGACACACGGCCGCCGCACAAATTTTCAACAAACGATTTTTGAAGATCACTACCGCCTCTTCGCGCTTCTTTGTTTAGACTCCAACTTTCTTTTAATGAGACGGGTTTTGTTCTTCGCGTCCCGGTTTTGCGGGTCGAGATCCAGCAGGCGCTGCCATTGGACAAGAGCCTGCGGGAGGTCTTTCATCTCTTCATAGGTTTCGGCCATGGCCCGCAGGAGGTCGGTGTCCCCTTTGTTTCGGGCCAATTCCTGGAAGTAATGGTCCAAAGCCTGCGCATAGTCGTTCAACCCCCGATGGAGGTCTCCCAAAAGCTTATGTCCGCCCGCGGGGAGGCCCTGCTCCATCTTTAAGAGCG
>JACQPF010000237.1 GCA_016207625.1 Elusimicrobiota bacterium
GCGGTGTCGATCGTGGCGGCTCCGCTGGCGACCTTAACGTTCGACTTGCGCGGGAGGCCCATCGGCGTTTACCAAAACCATTTGTACTACGCCCGGGGCTTCGACGGCCGCACCCTGGAGAAAAAATGGAAGCCCGAGGGGCGGCACATCCGTTCGCTTTCGCCGGAGGAGGCGGGCGGGCTGTATTCGGGCGTGGTTGAGATGCTGAAATCGTGCCGCGAACGGGTGCCCGACCTGCTGCGATCCCAAAACCTTCAGATCATCGACGAAGGCCGCAACGTCGCGCCTTCCGGGCGGAAAGCCCGGCGGATCCTGGATTCCCTGATTTCCTACGACGCGTCCTCGCTTATTTCCGACGAGGCGCGCTTCCGGGACGTGTACAAACCGATCGGCGTCCTGCCGCCGGACCAATACCTTTCGCTGGTCGTCCAACTCACCGAAGGCTGCGCCTGGAACCGCTGCACGTTCTGCACCCTCTACGCCGCCACCCCCGCCCGCGTGAAAACCCGGCGTGAAATTTCGGCGCACGTCAAAGACATCAAGAAATTTTTCGGGAAGTCCCTCCGCTCGCGCTGTTCCATTTTCCTGGGAGACGCCAACGCGTTTCAGGCGTCCCACGACCTTTTGCTGTGGACGTGCCGGACCGTGTCCAGGCATTTTCCCGAATTGGCCTCGCCGCAGGAGGACGGGGTGGGCGGCATTTACGCCTTCGGGGAGGCGCTTCGCCTTTTGAAATGGAGCCCGGAGGAATTGGCCCGCTTGAAGGACGCCGGAATGCGGCGGATTTACGTCGGCGTGGAGACGGGAGCCGACCCCTTGCGCCGCTGGGTGCGGAAATTGGGAACGGCGCGGCAGGCGGCCCAGGCGGTGGAAAACATCAAAGCGGCGGGGCTGAACGCCGGGATCATCATCCTCCTGGGATTGGGCGGACAGGAAAACAGCGCCTTGCACGTGGAAGGAACGAAAGCCTTTTTGGACGGACTGCCTTTCGACCGCCGGGACCTGGTGTATTTCTCGCCCTTTCAGGAAGAGCACGCCTCGGAATACGGCCGGAGGATGCTCGAGAAAAAGTGGACGCCCGTGACGGAGGAAGGCTGCCGGAAGCAGATGGAGGAGATGCGGGCCGTCTTCGCGAAAAGACCTCCCGAAGACCGGCCCCAGACGGCGATTTATGATATTCGGGAATTTTTGTACTAACTTTTAAGAACAACTACGTTTTCGGGGTGGCCTTCCGCGAACGCTTTGATGTTTTCGAGGGACGTTTCTAAAATCCTTATGAACGCTTCGTAGCTGTTGAAGGCGATGTGGGGCGTGATAACCACGTTCTCGCGGAAGAGCAGGATGTGGTTCTGCAGGAGCGTTTTCATTTTTTCCGCCGGGAAGTTGTCCGAAAGCACCTGCCTTTCCTCCTTGATGATCTCCTCCCCTTCCAAAACGTCCAAGCCCGCGCCGCCGATTTGGCCTGAGTCCAGGGCCTTCGTGAGGGCGTTCGTGTCCACCAGGCCGCCCCGGGCGGTGTTGATGAGAAGCGCGCCACGCTTCATCCCTTTGATTCGCTCTTCGTTGATGAAATGGTGGGTGGTGGGCAGATAGGGCATGTGCAGGGTGAGGATGTCCGATTCCCCCAGCAGCGTTTCCAACGACACATAGTTGAAGCCGAGCGCTTCGGCGATCAAGGCGTTGCGCGTCGTGTCGAAGGCCAGGATGCGCATGCCGAACCCCTGGGCCATGCGGATCACGTGCATGCCGATGCGGCCCGTGCCGATCACGCCGAGGGTTTTTCCCTTCAAATCGAATCCCTGCAGGCCCGTGAACGAAAAATCCCCCCGGATGGTCCGCACGTACGCCGGGTGCACCTTGCGCGAGAGCGCGAGGATGTGCGCGTAGGTGTGCTCGGCGACGGTGTTCTCCCCGTAGTGAGGCACGTTGCTCACCTGGATTTTGCGCTTCCGGCAGGCGGCCATGTCGATGTGGTCGTAGCCCGTGGAGCGGGTGGCGATGAAGCGAAGTTTTTTGGCGTTTTTCAGGACGTCGCGGTTGATTTTGGAATAGATGAAGACGGAGACGACCTCCGCGTCGCGGTAGGCGGAGGCGGGCGCCTTGTGGATTTCCTCCTCGAAAAACGTCGCCCCTTTGACCCATTTCTGCTCCCGCAAATATTCCTTTTCCTGAGAAGTCACCTCAAAAAAGGCGATCCGCATGGAACCCTCCAAGCTATGCCAATTTTTTCAATGCCGACAAGGCCCGATCGATATGCTGGTGCGTCGTGAAGGGGCCGAAGGAGAACCGGGCGGTTCCGAGAGGGAAGGTGCCGATGGCCCTGTGCGCCCAGGGCGCGCAGTGCAGGCCGGCCCTCACCATGAGCTTGGCGTCCTTCCAAAGCCGCTGCGCGGTTTCCAAAGGTTTTTGTCCGTCGATGACGAGAGAGACCACCGCCGCGCGGGACTCCGGCTTCACCGGCCCGAACCGGCGGACGGCGGGGATCCGGTCCAGCCCTTCAAAAAAATGGCGAAGCAGGCCCACCTCATGCCGGCGGATGTTTTCCACGCCTTTCCGGCGGATGAACTTCACGGCCTCGAGCCAGCCCGAAATGCCGAAGGCGTTGTGGCTGCCCGACTCAAAGCGGTCCGGAAGGAAATCCGGCTGAACTTCTTTCTCGGAAGCGCTCCCGGTGCCGCCTTCGCGCAAGGGGATCAAATCGAGGCCGGGGCGGATGTACAGGCCGCCCGTTCCCAGGGGGCCCAGCAGGGCCTTGTGCCCCGGGAAGGCCAAAAAATCCACGCGGGAGGCGCGCACGTCCACGGGAACCGCCCCGACGGACTGGGCGGCGTCGACCAAAAAGAGGATCCCTTTTGAGCGGGCGAATTCCCCCACCGCTTTGATGGGTTGGATCACGCCCGTGACGTTGGAGGCGTGCAGGCAGCAGATGAGCCTCGTTTTGGGACGGAGGACGGTGTTGAGCTTTTCCACGATCACGCGGCCTTCGGCGTCCACGGGCATGAGGTCGATCGCCACGCCCAACCGTGCTTTTAAGGCGTGCATAGGGCGCAGGACGGAATTGTGCTCGTAGGGCGAGATGAGGGCGCGGTCTCCCCGCTTCCACGGCAGCCCCTTGACGGCGAAGTTCAGACCGTCGGAGGCGTTCAATGTGAAGATGATCCGTTTGGGGTCCTCCGCATGGATGAGGCGGGCAAGCTCTTCGCGGCACTCCTGAAGGACACGGCCCGTGGCGACGGCGCGCGGATAGGCCCCCCGCCCGGCGCTGGCTCCCAAAGACCGGTGGAAATCGTCCAACCGGCGGAGCACGGCCTCGGGCTTGGGGAAAGACGTGGCGGCGTTGTCGAAATAGATTTCTTCCATCCGGTTCATCTTTTTCGAGCGAAGCTCTTCTTTAAGAAGAACGTCTTCGCCATGTCTTTCAAGTTTTGGGTGGACAGCCGGTGCGCCAGATCGCGCTGGACCTCCAGCCAAAACGGCCGGAAAGGGCAGGCGTCTGACCGTCGGCACTTGTGCGCGGTCTCTTGGCACATCTGCAGGCAGACCTGCCCGTGCAGCGCGATGACCACGTCCTGCATGGAAATGTCCTGCGGAAGCCGGTGCAGCACGTACCCTCCGCGCAGGCCCCGGCGGTGGCCGAGGAGGCCCGCACGGACAAGCCGTTTCAGCAACGGGGACATGACCTTGGGCGGCACCTTCACCGCCTTGGCGATCCGGGCGGCGGGGAAGCTTTCCCCCAGGGGCTGGGCTGCCAGATAAAGCATGGCGTAGAGGCCGTGGTCGACGGCGCGGGGGAAGATCACAGGGCCCTTTTCCGGTCGCGGAGGGCGACCTGCCCTTTCCGGGTGAAGTCGATGGAGTCCGCCAGGATCCGAGCCGCCTCTTGCGGGGCGTGGAAGCCTGTGGAATTTTCCGCCTCCACGAAGTCCAGGCGGAACTGGGCTTGCCGCTGGAAGGCCCGGGCGTCGGCCAGGTCCGCGTCCGAGGCGCCGCCGCTTTGCGCTTTCTGAATGTCGCCGATGAGGCTCACCAAGGCGTCCATGGCTTGGTTCCGGAGCTGGAAGGTCCTCGCCTGAATCAGCTCGACGCGCTCCTTCATTTCGGTTTCGGAGAACTTGTGGCAGGTTTGGCAGGCGCGGTTGATGTTGAGGAGAGGGCTCCGCACGTGGTGATCGCTGATCTTCATCGCGCCCTCGCGTTTATAAGGCATATGGCAGTCCGCGCAGGAGACGCCGGACCGGGCGTGGATGCCCTGGTTCCACATCTCGAACTCAGGATGCTGTGCCTTCAGAACTTCGGCGCCCGTTTCCTTGTGCACCCAATCCTTAATTTTCTCTTCCTCGTAATAGGCCGCGATGTTGTCCACCTTCAGGCCCTTGTGCCAGGGATAGACCAAACGTTTTTCTTTTCCTTTGAAATAATATTCCACGTGGCATTGCCCGCAGACGAAGGCGCGCATTTCCTGCCGGGTGGCCAGCGCGTTGGGGTTGTAGGTTCCCTTCTTTCCTTCGCGGCGCCACCGCTCGATGGAGGGTAGGTGCGGCAACGGGTCGCTTGAGAGAGCCAGCGTGTGAATTCCTTCCAAGAAACCCGGGCGGGTGACGCGAAGCTGCATGGTTTGCGGGTCGTGGCAATCGATGCAGGCGACGGGATGCGCGACGAGCTTCCGCGCTTCGGAATAGGGCATTTGGTTCATGGCTTCGAACCCCTTGATCAGGTCGCCGTTCCCGAGCTTTTTGTACGGAGCGTAGACGGACGCGTGGCAGTGCATGCAGGTGCCAGGCTGCTGGACGACGCGCTGACGTTCCGTGTAGGTTTGGTCTTCCAGCATGTAGGCGTGGCCTCGCTCTTCCCGGAAGTCTTTCGCGAAGGCGTATCCCGACCAGATGGTTTTCAGGCGGGGGTCCTCCTCCAGCCGTGACTGGGCCACAACGGAGCGCGGGTCCACGTCGGTGGGGGTGCGCGGGACGGCCTCGCTGCCGCCGAATTTGGTGCGCACCTGGTCCACCGTCTGCCTGTAGCCGTCATACTGGAAGGGGAAATTTTTCTCCCAGAGGGCGGGGTCTTCCGTTTCGTCCGTCACTTGGACCACGCGGAAGAAGGGGTTGCGCGCTTCTTGCTTGCGCTCAAAAATGTTCACGAGCAGCGCCGTCACCCCGGCGCCCGTCAGCACCGCCACGACCGTCATCAGCACCAGCAATCGAACCTGCGGCAACTTAAATCTGTTTAAGTCCATTTCCGATGTCCTCCTATCGCGATGTGATAAAAATTATGGGTGCCCGACCGTGCCGTGACAGCCCACGCACGCCAATTTCTTGTCGCGCTCGTGGAGACCGTCCATGGCCTGGACGACGTCCCCGTGGCAGCGGCGGCAATTGCTTTCGGCGACCTTCCGGTTGCCGGGCGTGATCCGTATGTTGTCCGGGTAAAGGCCCGTCGTGAAATAAAACGAATGCCAAAAACCGTTCCGGGCCTTGACGTAATATTTCCCAAAGAAGTTGTGCGGCGTGTGGCAGTCGTTGCAGACGGCCTCCGCGTGGTGTGTGGACTTCACCCAGCCGTCGTATTGGGGGCGCATCACGTGGCAGTTCATGCAGACTTCCGGGTTGTTGCTGAGATAGGACGCCCCCTTGGCGTAGAAGAAAGTAAAAAAACCGATCCCCGCCGCCAAACCCGCGGCGAGGCCCAGAACGACATAAAGAGTTTCCAAGGGAGAGAAACGTTCGAAAAACGTCTTCATGAGATAAGGTTCATGATATCAATTTCCCCGGCCGAAGTGCTATAATCCCCCCTATGACGCGCCGTAAAAAAACCGTTTCCGAATCGGCCGCTCAAATCTCACAGGTCATGATGCCCGCGAACGCCAACCATTACGGCAGCGTGCACGGCGGCACCATCCTCAAGCTCGTGGACGAGGCCGCCTTCGTGGCCGCCAGCCGCCACGCCCGGCAGAACGTGGTGGCGGCCTCCATGGACCACATGGAGTTCCGGCACCCGGTCCACATGGGGGACCTGCTGACCCTCACCGCCTCCATTTTCAACGTCGGCCGCACGTCGATGGACGTCGAGGTCGAAATCATCTCCGAGAACATCAAAACCGGCAAGACGCTGTTGATCGGCTCCGCTTACCTCACGATGGTCGCCCTGGACGCCAAGGGCCGGCCCACCCCCGTGCCCGGCCTGTTGCTGAAGAACAAAGAAGAGCTGGAGAAAAACAAGAAGTTGATATATATAAGAGAGAAGCGTTTGAGTGATTTCAAGGAAGTTCTGAAGGAA
>JACQPF010000264.1 GCA_016207625.1 Elusimicrobiota bacterium
GAATACGACCGATTAATTGTCGCCTTGATGCCCACGCCCACGTCGGCAATTCCGATACGGATCGAATTGCTTTTTTTATTGTACTGCGCGCAGAGGATGGCGCCGTTTTCCGCGTCCGCGTGCTCGATCACATTCCTGACCAACTCGCTGACTATATATCCGATGGTTTTGGCCGGCTCCGGATCCAGGTGCAGCAGCGGAATCATCTCCGTTATGAACCTCGTCAATTCGTCCGACGTGCGTATCCGGGTGATGGGAATGAACCGCCCGGCGGCCTCGTGCTCAATGATATTGATATCGGACGGGATGTTCAAGATCTTGAAAAGCCCCATCCGCACGAGGTAGGGCTTTGATTTGGCTTCAATTTTTTCGCATCGGATATTTCCCGGTTTTGTTGTCAACCCGAGGGCGGCAACCATCGACAACACCACTGGATGCACTGCAATCCACTTGTCGTTGGCTGTTATTTCCAGAAAATCAGGGGATTCGGGATCAAACCCCCGAATAAATGGGTCAATGTTCCCCAAAAAAACGCTATTTGGCAAATGGATTTTCATTGTAGATAGTCGTAATTATACCGGGATTCCAGGTATTCTGTCAATATACCTAAATTCCCGGTAAATTTTAATTTTACAGAAACAAAAATAGATACGCCGCGGCCCAGGCGAGGTAGATGAAGATCCATTTCTTCACCCAATAGGGCAGAGGAGGTTCTTTCAAACGGATTTCGTCAGGCATAGATGAAGCCCCGGATGTCATAAATCGATGAGCGGACGCCGGGGGGCAGAGCGGAGCGGATGGCCATGGATTGGCGGTGGACATCGTGCGGCGGAAGCTCTCCCCATTTTTCGGCCGCTTGCGCGTAAGGGGACTCCGGCTCGATTTCGAGCGGGGAGAGGAACACCATATCCTCGCCGGACAAACCCGCCCGGTGGACGGCCAATATGGAATCCGCCGCGTGCCGGTCAAAATAGTCGCGGCCGCCGGCGCCCAAGAGCAAAATGATTCCGACGGAAAGGCCGCCGGCCTTGGCTTCCCGGACCGAGGACAGGACGTCCTCCACCGTGCCGGGTTTTCGCAGGAACTCCCGGAGCTCGGAATTTCCCGTCTCCAGGCCATAATAGACGCCGCGGAGCCCGGCCCCGGCCAGGCGGCGGAACTCTTCCCGGCTCCGGCAGGACGCCTGCCCGGCCTCGGCAAAAGAATAAAACCCACGGAAGTCCTTCATAGAAGAGGCCAGCGCCGACTCCGCTTTTTCCATAAGGGGAATGAGCTCCTCCGCCGGGACCGCCGGCGCGTTCGCCTCGCCCAAGAAAATGGAGTTGCGGAACGACAGGCCGTCGCCGAAAAACTCGCGGATGGCGCGGAGGTGGGCGAGGAACTCCGCTTGAGTTTTCACCCGGAAATGCTCGCCCCGGTAGAAGGAGCAAAAAGAGCAGCGGTTCCACGCGCAGCCTTCCGTGGCCTGCACCACCACCGCGGAATACTGGTCCGGAGGGAGGATGCCGACGGGCTTGTAGGCTCGGCGGAAGAGTTCCTCATCCCTCGAAAAATCATAGAGGAGGGCCTGATTGACCCAGCGAGAGATGTCCGCTTTTTGCAGCCCCCCTTCGCTAAAGAACGCCAACCCGTTTGAAGCCGCGGATTCCGCCGCGCGGAGAATTTCCTTGGTCCTTCGGTGAACACCCGTTTTCTCTTGTTCCGAGAGGATTTTCACGTCGTGCCGGCCGCCCGACCCCCATTGATGCGCGGCCATCCGCCCGTCCAGGCCGCGGACGACGAACCAGCCGTTTTCACGGACGTTCAAGAGGCGGCCGGATTTGTCGTAGGTGTAACCGGACCCGGACTCGAGCTGGACGATTAAGCGTTCTGGGCTGATTTGGATAAACATTTTGGCTTCGTTCTCAAAAGATCCAGCCACACAATGAAAACACCCGATAAAACCAAAAACCCTCCGGCGATGATCGCCGCCGAAAAGGGCCTGCGCCACGCGGCGATGACGTCCCAGGGGAGGGTTTTTTGCGCCGCCTGCACAAGACCTCCCACAACGAATCCCAGGAAAAGGAGGAGGCCGCCTGCGAGGGAATGCCAATAGGCGATGTCGGCCACCCGCTCGCTCACGGGCAAGGCCGTGCCGGACCAGGCGACATAAGCGAGGGAAAGGAAAACGCCGGCCCCCCCTCCCAGCGCCAAAACATGCAGGAGCCCCGTGGAGAAAGAGGAGGGCTGAAGGGCGTCTGAAACCGTGCGGAAAGACGTTCCCGACCATAGCAAGGCGCCCGCGAAAAAGCACATCCAGCCCGCCTCAAGCCAGCGGGCCGCGGCGGTGGAAGGCATCCAGGAGCCCAGGGATTTCCAACGCGCGGCGAGTTCTTCCACCGTTTGCTCTTTCAGGTGCTCGGCGGTTTTCCAGACGTTCGCCGCCATGAAGCCGGCCGGAAGCCAAAACCCGACGGCGGCCACGGTGGAAAGAGCGTCGAACCTCCCGCCGAACGCCCGCAGGGAATAGAGGCCCCCGAGGATGGCCCATCCCCCGGCGGACATCCGCAATAACCGCCGGGAATGCAGGGGGACTCCCGTCACCTCTTCCATGAGCGGGTGGGCGAAAACAAGAGGCAGGCCGAGAGCGCCGAAGAGCCAAAGGAGATCTTCTCCCGCCAAGCTCCAAGCCGACGGGGAAGTGCCGGGCCACAGCTTTGACGCCGAAAACAACAGGGCGGCCGCGAGGCCGATGCCTCCGAAGATTCGAACGAAAGTGAAGGCGAGGCGCCGGCTTGGGCCTGCGCTCAACGGAGCTTTTGAGAAAAGGATTCCCGCCAGGAGGATTCCCGCCGCGAGAGCCGAAACGAAATCAAATGGACGGAGGACATTCGGGCCGGCAAAAAGAAGGGCGGAGAAATTGACAAAGAGGAGTGCGTTCCAACCCCAACAAGCCGCGCGAAGTCCGCGGGATTCCTTTTTCCCCGCCAGCCAAAGGATTCCCCCCGCGGCCGCCGGGAACAGCCAGCCGCCGAGGGCCGACCGCACATGAATTTGGACGAGGAGGCTCCAACCGGCGGGAGGCTCGTCCAATACCAGCCGGCCGATCCCGAGAAGGATCCCCGTGGAAACGACCGCCATCAGCCAGCCGACGGACGAAACGAGCCAGCCGTGGAAAGCCCGGGCGGGCGCTTCAAGTACCCCCGCCGGCTTCGTTTCCCGAAGCAGAGCCCAGGCCGGCAGCCAAAACGACACGAAAACCAGCCCGACCAGAAACCACCAGATCGTCGTCATCGATATCCATTAGACAAAAAAAACCATCCCCTGTCACGCTTACCGCCCTCTCCCTCACCGACCA
>JACQPF010000020.1 GCA_016207625.1 Elusimicrobiota bacterium
GAACTGGAGGTCCAGGATTTGCGCGAGGCTCGAGATGAGGAGCGTTTTGGCCAGGCCCGGCACGCCCACGATCACGCAATGGCCGCGGGCGAAAAGCGCGATGAGCATCTGGTCGATCACGTCCTGCTGGCCGACGATGACCTGGGAGAGCTGCTGCCGGATTTTCCGGTGGGCCTCGATCAACTCCTCAACGAGCGCGGAATCCGTCCCCGGTGAAATGGCTTTGGTCATTTAAAACGGCTTCGCTTCATCGATCAGCATGACGGGGATTCCGTCTTTCACTTCGTAAGCCAGGCGGCACTTCACGCAGAGCAACCGCTCCTCCTCTTTTTTGTATTCCAACGCGCCCTTGCATTTGGGGCAGGCCAAAATGTCCAGCAATTCTTGACTCAGTGTCATGGCGATCACCTCTGATATTGAAAGTGGCACTATTTTATACCTTTTTCTCCCATCCGTCAGCCTCTCGGATGAAAACGTTTGTGCGCTCGCTTCAATTGTTCACGGTCGACGTGGGTGTAAATTTGGGTGGTGGAGATGTCGGCGTGGCCCAGCATTTCCTGAAGGGACCGGAGGTCCGCCCCGCCTCCCAACAGGTGCGTGGCGAAGGAATGGCGGATGACGTGAGGGCTGATGGGCTTGAAGATCCCCGCCGCGGCGGCCCATTTTTTCAATTGATACCAGAACGCCACCCGCGAGATGGGCTTGCCCCGGACGTTCGTGAACAGCCATTTCGTGGAGACCGGTGAGGCCTTCCTCTTTTGGGCCAAGTAATTCTTCACGGCTCCGAGGGCCCGCCCGTTCACGGGGACCATCCTCTCCTTGCCGCCTTTGCCGAACACGCGGACGAACCCGAGGTCCAGGTCGAGCTGCCGCTCCTCCAGGCCCACCAGCTCGCTCACGCGCAGCCCCGCCGCGTACATAAGCTCCAGCATGGCCTTGAACCGCGCGGACGTTTTCCGCGCGTCCGCGGGATGGTTGAGCAGGCGGGTGATCTCCTCCACCGTCAGAAAACGCGGGAGCCTGTGCATGATTTTGGGCGCGGCCATCTTCTGTGTGGGATCGGCGGGAATGATCTCTTCCCGGAGGAGGTAGCGGTAGAACTGTTTCAGCGATTCCGCCGACCGGTACAGGCTGGAGGATTTCAGGCTCTGGGAGCGCCTGTGCCAAAGGAAATCCGAAATATGAGAATGGCCCACCCGGAGGAGGTCCAATTTCCGCTCCTCCAGGTAGGCCAAATAGAACTTCAGGTCCGAATGATACGCTTGCAGGGTGTTCCGGGAAAGGCCTTTCTCGACGCGAAGGTGCGTCAAGAAATCTTCAAGATAAGCCGACGCCAATGTCCTCTCTCTTACTTCGCGACCTTCGCCTTGGCTTCTTTCGGCTCCTTGGCGGAGGCCTTCGGTTCCTCGCCGGCGTCCTGGGAGGGGCCGTTGGCGGCCAGGAATTTCCGTCGGATGGACTTATCCAAATCGTCCGCCAACGGTTTGTTTTCCTTCAAGAAAGCCCTGGCGTTGTCTCGCCCCTGGCCGAGCCGTTCGTTATTGTAAATGAACCAAGTCCCGGCTTTTTCAACGAGGCCCGCGGTGACACCCATGTCCAGCATGGCGGCCTCGCGCGAGATGCCTTCGCCGACGGACATGTCGAACTCGGCCTGCAGGAAGGGCGCGGCCACATTGTGCTTAACCACATTCACGCGGACGCGGTTCCCGATGACTTTGTCGCCTTGTTTAATGGACTCGATCCGCCGGATGTCCAGCCGCACGGAAGAGTAGAACTTGAGCGCCAAACCGCCGGGGGTGGTTTCCGGGTTCCCGTACATCACGCCGATTTTTTGGCGGATCTGGTTGATGAAAATGATGCAGGTCTTTGAGCGGGCGATGTTGGAAGTCAGCTTCCGAAGCGCTTGGCTCATCAGCCGCGCCTGCAGGCCCACGTGGGCGTCTCCCATCTCCCCTTCGATCTCCGCACGGGGGACGAGGGCCGCCACGGAATCCACCACGATCACGTCGATGGCGCCCGACCGGATCAGCTGGTCCGCAATTTCCAGAGCCTGTTCGCCGGAATCCGGCTGGGAAATGAGCAAATTGTCGATGTCCACGCCCAGCCTCTTGGCGTATTCGGGATCCATGGCATGCTCCGCGTCTATGTAAGCGGCCGTGCCGCCCAATTTCTGGGACTCGGCCACGATGTGCAGAGACAATGACGTCTTCCCGGAGGCTTCCGGTCCGTAAATCTCGATCACGCGCCCCCTCGGCACGCCGCCCACCCCCAAGGCGATGTCCAAAGGAATGGCCCCGGTGGGAATGGTGTCCACCTTCACTTTGGCGGATTTTTCCCCCAATTTCATGATCGTTTCCTTGCCGTATTGCTTTTCAATATTGGCAAGCGCAAGGCCGAGGGCTTTTAATTTTTCTGGATTCGTCATTTTACTACCTCCGAGGAAATAACAATGGGGATGTCCTTCACATGCTAACATTCGCCCAAAGAAGCGTCAACTTAGGAATGGGAGCGCGGCGCGAACGCAAAAATTCGCGATGATCCCCGCCAAAACGTCGTCCGCCACGACCCCCCACCCGCCCGGCGCCCGGGCCGCCCAATGGCCCCAGGGTCCTTTAAACACGTCAAAAAGACGAAAGAACACCAACGCCGCCGCCATGGGCCAGAGGGACCTCGGGATCCCGATCCCCGCGATCCACACGCCGAGCACCTCATCGATCACGATGCGGGGGTCGTCATGGCTGTTCAGTATTTTTTCGGCGTAATGGCTGGTTGCGACGGAAACCACGGAGAGCAAGAGCGCCAGCCCCCAAAACGGAACGCCTTGCGCCGGGCAGGCCCAAAGCAAAGCCCACCCCGCCAAGCTCCCAAGGAGCCCGCCGCCCTTCCATTTCACGAAGGGCACCACGCGATAGGGAAGATAGCTGATGAAACCGGCGCTCGCCGTCCCCAAAATAAGGAAGTGGAGCAGGGAGCGTCCTTTGTCGGACATTACTCTTTGAGGAGGTGCCGGTGCTTCCGGAGGTAGCTGATGCCGGTGACCAGGGAGAAGAGAGTGGCGATGAACACCATCCAATAGGGCGTCCATTCCAAGAGGCCTGAGGCGACGGACTTCCACCCCGCCTCTTGGTGAAGGGAAGAAAGGGAAATATCTCCAAAATAGCCGAGGCCGGAGATGATGATGAGCACCACGAGGA
>JACQPF010000239.1 GCA_016207625.1 Elusimicrobiota bacterium
CGTGGTGATGGCCAGCCTGAAGCGTTCTTTTCTGGAGGCTTCCTTAAGGGAGCAGCGCGAAGCCGCCCGGCGCATCAGCGATCGTGTGGCGGCGCACGTTTGGGACATCCGGAACGTGCTCCTCACCGTCGCGTCCCGGGAGGGTTCCTACGCGGGCCCGGCGTCCGCCCTTTCGACAGCGCGAAAGGACGACGCGGCGATCCCGGAGGGATCGAAACCCCGCGTCGCCCTCCGCCAATTGCTCGAGAATTATCCCGCGCTCATGGAGGCTTCCATCATCGGTCCCCGAGGCCGCGAGACGGCCAAGTTGGTGCGCCGGGGCGAGCGCATCGTTGTCTCCTCGAACTATGTCCACCGGGGGTCCCGCCCGGAGTTCCGGAGGCCTCAACAGGGACGGTCCTATATCGGTCCGGTGTTCTTCACGGAAAGGGAGCGATTGCCTCAGATGTTCATATCGGTCCCGTTGGATGCCCGTCGGGAGCAGGTGCTCCTGGCGCGCGTGTCTTTGGGGAATATTTGGGACCTGGTGTCGGCCGCGACCGTCGGTAAGTCGGGGTACGCCTACATCGTCGACTCGAAAGGCGCCCTGATCGCCCATCCGGAGACGGGGCGGGTCTTCGCCCACGAGAACCTGGCCGAATCCCCCGCCGTGAAGGAGTTCCTGCAAAACCCCCGTGACCCGGACGGGGATGCGGCCGGCCATACCTTTCGCTTCCAAGATGAGAAAGGAGAACCCGTGCTGGCCGTGCATCACCGGGTGCCGGAATTGGATTGGGAGGTGATCGTCCAGATTCCGCTCCGCGACGCCTTATCGCCCCTGCGCACGCTTTGGAGGCAAGTGGCGGTGGTGGTCATCGTTTTAGGGAGCGTTTTCCTGACGGTGGGCCTCTCATTGGTTCAGCGGATCCTCAGGCCTTTGAGCCATTTGCAGGAGGGCGTTCAAAAAATCGGCCAAGGGAATTTGGCGCACCGTTTGGACGTCCGGACGGATGACGAGATCCAAAAGCTGGCCGAGGAGTTCAACGCCATGGCCGAGTCCCTGGAAAGGCTGGAGCAGGCGAAACGGGACTTGACCCACATGATCGTGCACGACTTGAAGAACCCCTTGTCCAGCGTCCTGGGCAGCATCGATTACATCCTGACCCGGGCGGAGGCCCTCACGCCGGAGCAGAAGAAAATCCTTTCGCTCGGATCCAAATCGGGGAAAGACCTGATCCGGCTGATTCAAAACCTGCTGGACTTCGCGAAGATGGAGGAAGGGCGCCTGGAGTTGAGGCGGGAGAATTTCTCGCTTTTGGAAATGGCGGCGGATTGCGTGGACGACCTGGAGGCCCATATCCACCGCGAAAGCAAAATGGTGAGCGTCGAAGTGCCTAAGGACCTGCCGAAAGCCTGGGCGGACCGCGATCTCCTCCATCGGGTGCTTTCCAACCTTTTAACCAATTCCCTCAAGCACACCAGCCAGGGGGCGGAAATATCCATCCGGGCCAACCTGGACGCCGAACAGAAAGCCCTGGTCCTCAGCGTGAAAGACAACGGGGAGGGCATCCCGGAACAATTCCGGCAGAAGATTTTTGAAAAATTCGGCCAGGCGGAGGCGAAAAAACAGAGGTTCCGCATCGGAGCGGGGCTGGGCTTGGCCTTTTGCAAGATGGCCGTGGAAGCCCACGGCGGACGCATCTGGGTGGAATCCGAGGAGGGAAAAGGGAGCGAGTTCTTTGTGCAGATTCCATTGGAAATCCCCGGAAAATTAATGTAATCTTATCGAAATCGATTCCGTTGGAGGTCGTGGCGAAATGCCGAAAAGAATTTTGGTCGTGGACGACGAGGCGACGATCGTGCACCTCTTGGAAGTGGTCCTCCAAGGCGAAGGCTATCAGATCGAAAAGGCCTACAATGGTGTCGAAGCGCTCAAGAAAATCCAAAGGGATATCCCCGACCTCATCATCTTGGATGTGAATATGCCTGAATTAAGCGGTTGGGACGTTTTGGCCGCCGTTCGGGCGGGATCCGCTTCCCGGAATTTGCCCGTATTAATGTGCACGAACCGGGACCTCGTTTCAGATGTGGAGCAAGCCGAGACCCTCGGCGCGACCGGATACATCACGAAACCCTTCGAGATCGACCGGATGATCCGCAAGGTCAAACAAATCCTCGAAAAATAAGTTTTCCATTTCCACCCTTACTCCCGCCGCTGTTTTTGAAATCGATGCGAGTTTTGTATCATTTAATAAAGCAAACGCTTGTAGAAACAAGATAAGGAGACCCCGGGTTCATGATTCCGCAAAATACAGCTCTTGATTTGGACCAATTGTGCATCAACACCATCCGCTTTCTGGCCGTGGACGCGGTGGAAAAGGCGAATTCCGGCCATCCCGGCACGCCCATGGAGGCGGCTCCGCTCGGCTACATGCTTTGGACGCGGATCATGAAGCATCACCCGCGCAATTCCCAATGGCCCAACCGGGACCGTTTCATCCTTTCCGCCGGTCACGCCTCCATGCTCCTCTACAGCCTGCTGCACCTCACCGGGTATGATTTGACCTTGGAGGACATCAAGAATTTTCGCCAATGGGACAGCAAAACACCGGGCCATCCCGAGTACGGCATCACGCCGGGCGCGGAAACCACCACGGGCCCTCTTGGACAGGGTTTTGCCAATGGGGTCGGCATGGCCATCGCGGAAAGACATCTGGCCTCAAAATTCAACCGTCCGGAATTTCCGCTTGTGGACTATTTCATCTACGCCTTTTGCAGCGACGGCGATATCATGGAAGGGGTGGGCAGCGAGGCCGCTTCGCTGGCCGGCCATTTAAAGCTCGGGAAGCTGAAATACGTTTATCTCGATAACCATATCACGATCGAGGGGAACACCTCGCTGGCGCTTTCCGAGGACGTCGGCAAACGTTTTGAAGCCTATGGCTGGCAGGTGGTCCATCTGTCCGATGCCAACGACTTGGCCGCCATCCAAAAGGCTTTTGACGCCGTCCGTTCCCAGACCGAACGGCCCAGCCTCATCATCGCCCGCACGCACATCGCTTACGGCAGCCCCAACAAGCA
>JACQPF010000245.1 GCA_016207625.1 Elusimicrobiota bacterium
CTGAAATACGTCACCGGCGTGGGAGAGCTCCTCACCGACACGCTTTTGGTTTTTGACGCCCTCAAGATGAACTTCCGCAAGGTCCGGTTGAAGCGGAACCCGGCCTGCGCGCTCTGCGGCGACGCGCCGACGATCCGGGAGCTTTTCGACGAGGAACAGCCGGTCTGCGACGTGAAGAAGGACGCCCCGAAATGCTGATGATTCGTCCGAACATCGTTGAGGAGATCCTGGCCCAGGCCCGGCAGGCGGCGCCCATCGAGGCCTGCGGCTACCTGGCGGAAAAAGACGGGGTCGTCGTGCGGCTCCACAAGCTCACGAACGTGGACGCCTCGCCGGAGCATTTCAGCCTAGACCCGGCCGAGCAGTTCGCGGCGGTGCGGGCGTTCCGGAGCGAGGGCCTGAAACTGCGCGCGGTCTATCACAGCCATCCCGCCAGCCCCGCGCGGCCGTCGGCGGAGGACATCCGGCTGGCCTTCGACCCGTCCCTCAGCTACGTGATCGTGTCCTTGATGGACGCAACGCCCGTTTTCAAGTCTTTCAAAATCCAGAACGGTTCAGTCGAACCCGAGGAGTTCCGACATGTTTTATGAAATCCCAACCACCTTAGACGGCGAAATCGAAGATCTTTCCGCCCTCATCGCGAAGTTCCGCGAAGGCCGCCTGGACGGGCCGACCTTGAAGGTCCACCGCGTCCCCTTCGGCGTGTACGAGCAGCGCAAGGAAAACACCTACATGGTGCGCATCCGCTGCGCGGGGGGAGCGGTGACGCCTGCGCAGCTCAAAACGGTGGCGGAGCTCTCGGATCGCTACGGAGCGGAGATGATCCACGTCACCACGCGCCAGGAGCTCCAGATGCACGACGTGGCCCTCGAGAACGTCGTCCCCGTGGTCCGGGCCCTGCGCGCGGCGGGCCTCGCCACCCGGGGCGGCGGCGGCAACACGGTGCGGAACATCACGGCCTCCCACGATTCCGGCGCGAACCCCGGGGAAGTGTTCGACGTGGCGCCCTACGCCTTCGCCCTGACGAGCCGCCTGATCGCGGACCCTGAGTCCTGGCGCATGCCGAGGAAATTCAAGTTCGCCTTCTCCAATTCGCCGGAGGACACGGCCCACGCCGCGTTCCACGACGTGGGGTTCATCGCCGCCATGCAAAACGGCGCGAAAGGATTCCGGGTCTACATCGCCGGCGGCTTGGGATCGAAACCCCAGGTGGGGCATCTGTATTCGCCCTTCGTTCCCGCGGACGACGTTTATTTCATCGCAGAAGGCACGAAGCGGCTGTTCTCGAAGCACGGCAACCGGAGGAACAAGCACGCCGCGCGCCTGAGGTTCCTGTGGAACACGTTGGGCCAGGACAAATTCCTTGAGCTGTTGGAACAGGAGATCCAGGACGTCCGGCGTTCGGGCGCGCTCCCGCTGACGGTGAAAGATAGGAAGGTCCCGACCCCCTCAATCCTCCCGGCACCGGCGCCCGTGACATCCCCGGAATTCGATTTGTGGAAAAAGCGGTATGTGAAAGAGCAAAAGCAGGCGGGGCTCTACAGCGTCCTGGTTCCCGTGCTCATGGGCAAGTTCAAGAACCGGCACGCCCTCGCTCTGGCGGATTTCCTGGCCCCTTTCGGCGACGACGTCCTGCGGGCCACCATCGAGCAGAACCTGTTCTTGATCAACATCCCCGAGGCGTTTTTGGGGAACGCCTACCAGTTGCTGAAGACCATTTCCCCCATGTCGGCCGGCCCGCGTTTCTTGGCGGAGAGCATCGCCTGCGCGGGGGCGGACACCTGCAAGCTGGGGATCTGCCTGTCCCGGGGAGCCCTGGACGCTTCGGTGGACCGCCTCTCCACTTCCGGATTGGACTTGGACCGCCTCGCCGGCCTGCACATGAACATCTCCGGCTGCCCCAACACCTGCGGCCAACATATGAGCGCGGACCTCGGGTTCTTTGGGAAAGTGGGCCGCAAAGGACAAAAAATTTATCCCGCCTACACCGTCGTGGCCGGGGGCGCCATCGGTGGAGATGCTCCCCGTCTGGCCCAGCCGGTGGGGGACGTCAGCGCCCGGGACATGCCGGATTTCGTGGCGGAGTTTTTCAAAGTGTACTTGCCGAAAAAAGACAAATACGCCACATTCCTGGAGTACCTTGAGGCGGAAGGCCGCGCGGACATCCAGGCCGCGCTGAGTCACTTCCGGGACGTCCCGGAGTACGAGGCGAACCAGAAGCATTTCGTCGATTGGAGCGCGCGGGACCCTTTCTCCCTGGTGGGGCGCGGCGTCGGCGAATGCTCGGCGGGGATTTTCGACATGATCGAAATCGACTTGAAGCGCGCCAAGCAACTGCAACAGGAGCTCGGCGGAACGCCGGCCGGCAAAGAGCGGGAGGCGCTCCTCTCGCAAATGGCCCTCTCCACGGCGCGCATGCTCTTGGTCACCCGCGGCGTGGAAGCCGCCACGGAACGCCAGGTGTTTGAACGTTTCAACGAACATTTCATGAAGAAGGGCCTGGTGGACCCCCGCTTCCAACCTCTGGTGGACGCCGCCCTGGCGGGAGAGGCTTCGCGTCTTGATTTCGAAGGTCTGAAAGCCCTGGCCGAGACGGTGGAAACGTTGTATAAATCCATGAACGATTCGCTCCGTTTTCCGGGGGAAATCGACTGCGCCCGGGGAGCGGAGCCGAAGCCGGCGGCTGGACCAGCGGCGGAAGCCCTTTTTCGGGATTATCGCGGCGTGCCTTGCCCGATGAACTTCGTGAAGACCAAGATCGACCTCGCCGGGATCGGGAAGGGCGACCGGCTGCGCATCCTTTTGGACGACGGGCCGCCGATTGAGAACGTGCCCCGCTCCGTCGCCGGAGAAGGCCACCAGGTCGTGGAGCAGGTGAAGCAGGGCGCCCATTGGTCAGTCTTGATCGAAAAACGTTGACCGGCCCATGACGGAAAACCATTACCGCAGCATCGTCAAAGCTTTTTCTTGGAGACTGACGGGCACGATGGACACGATCCTCGTCTCGTTCCTCATCACGAGGAAGTTCCACCTGGCGCTGTCGATCGGGTTCGTCGAGCTGTTCACCAAGATTTTTCTTTATTATTTGCACGAGAGGATATGGAACAAAATCTCCTTCGGGAGGGCCAAGCCCGCCCCCGAGGATTACCAGATCTAAACATGGAAAAATGTGAAACCTATCGCCGGCAATTGGACGGGAAGAAGGCCCAGGACGCCGTCGCCTGGGCGCTGAAGGAGTTCGGGCCGGGGCAAGTCGCTTTGGCCTCCAGCCTCGGCGCGGAGGACCAGGTCCTCACGGAGATGATCGCTTCCGTCGATAAATCGGCGAAGATCTTCACGCTGGACACCGGCCGGCTCTTCCAGCAGACCTACGACGTGATGCAACTGTCCGTGGAGCGCTACGGCATCACATACGAGCTCTACGGGCCCGACCCGGAGGAGCTGGCCGCGCTGGTGAAAAGCCACGGCCCGAACCTCTTCTACCAAAGCGTGGAGTTGCGCAAGGCCTGCTGCGATGTGAGGAAGACCCGGCCCTTGAAGAAAGCGCTCAACGGTTTGAAAGCCTGGATCTGCGGCTTGCGCCGCGACCAAGCGGTGACGCGCGCGGCGGTGGACGCGATCTCGTGGGACGACGATCACGGGCTGTATAAGATTTGCCCTCTTTTTGATTGGACCGAGGAGGCCGTGTGGGCCTACATCCGGGAACGCAAGGTCCCCTACAACACCCTGCACGACATCGGGTTCCGCAGCATCGGCTGCGCGCCCTGCACCCGGGCGGTGGGCCCGGGCGAGGACGTGCGGGCGGGCCGCTGGTGGTGGGAATCGCCCGACAAAAAAGAGTGCGGCCTGCACAGGCCTCACCCGAAGGTTGGATAGGAACATGGACCATCTCGACAAGCTGGAATCCAAGAGCGTCTACATCCTCCGCGAGGCCTATCGCGAGTTCAAGAACATGTGCATGCTCTGGTCCATCGGCAAAGACAGCACCGTGCTCCTGTGGCTGGCCC
>JACQPF010000021.1 GCA_016207625.1 Elusimicrobiota bacterium
ACCTTGGCCTTGATGAGCTGGAACAGGGCTTGGTTGAACGATTGCATCTTGTAGAAGGAGGCCGACTCCTCGATCGCCTTTCCGATGGCGCCGACCCGGTTGTCTTCGATGAGCTTTTGGATGGTGGGCGTGTTGATCATCACTTCGAGCACCGCCACGCGGCCGTTCCCGTCCGAGCGTTTCAGGAGCCGTTGGGCCACCACAGAGCAAAGGCATTTGGCCAGCTGCATGCGCACCTGGTTCTGTGCTTCCGGAGGGAAGGTGTCGATGACGCGGTCGATGCTCTGCTTGGCGTCGTTGGTGTGGAGCGTTCCGAAGACGAGGTGCCCCGTCTCGGCGGCGTTCATCGCGGTGGTGATGGTCTCCGTGTCGCGCATTTCGCCGATGAGGATGACGTCCGGGTCCTGACGCAGAGCCCGGCGCAGCCCCTGCGCGAACGTCTTCGTGTCGGCGCCGACTTCCCTTTGGTTGATCACGGCCATTTTGTCGTCATAGACGTACTCGATGGGGTCTTCCAGGGTGATCACGTGGACGGGCATATGGGCGTTGATGTGGTCCAGCAGGGCGGCCAACGTGGTGGATTTGCCCGCCCCCGTGGGGCCCGTCACGAGGAACAACCCCTGCTTGCGGGTCACGAGCTCTTTCAGGACGACCGGCAGTCCGAGGTCATCAAGGGAAGGGACCTGGGCGGGGATGAGCCGAAACGCCGCGCCGAGCGTCCCTTTCTGAAAGAAGGCGTTCCCGCGGAAACGGGCCATCCCCGTGACGAAGAAAGAGAAATCCAGCTCCTTCTCTTCCTCGAGGCGGCTCTTTTGGTCCGAATGGAGCACGGAATAGATCAACGTCTGGATGTCTTGGATCTCCAGGACCTTCTGCCCCTCGATCGGGACGAGATCCCCCCTCTGGCGCATCATCGGCGGCCGTCCGGCTTTGAGGTGCAGGTCGCTGCCGTTTTTCTCGAAAACGATCTTCAACAAGTCCCGCAAATGAATTGTTTCTTCCATGTCCGCCATTGATTATCCCTCAATAGGCCGACGTTGCGGCCGGCGCAGCGCCGCCCGCGCGGTGGGTCAACTGGCGCAGCTTCTCAGGATCCGAGGATTTGGAGACCGCGTCCTCGAAAGACACCAACCCGTCGTTCACCAGGTCCGCCAGGGACCGGTCCAGAGGGAACATGCCGAACTTCGCACCGGTCTCGATGGCATTATAAATCATATGGGTTTTCCCTTCCCGGATCAAGTTGGCGATGGCCGGCGTGACCACCATGAGTTCCCGCGCCGCCACGCGCCCGCCCGCTTCCCGCATGGGCAACAGGGTTTGGCAGACCACCCCTTTCAGAACGGTGGACAGCTGGACGCGCACCTGCTGCTGCTGGTGCGGCGGGAACACGTCGATGATGCGGTCGACGGTCTGCGCGGCGTCCGTGGTGTGGAGCGTGGCGAAACATAAATGGCCGGTCTCCGAAGCCGTGATGGCCAGGGAGATGGTCTCCAGGTCCCGCATTTCGCCGACGAGGATGACGTCCGGGTCCTGGCGAAGGGCGTGCTTGAGGGCTTCGTTGAAGCTGCGGGTGGATTGGCCGATTTCCCTCTGCCGGACGATGCATTTCTTCGGCTCGTACACGAATTCGATGGGGTCCTCGATCGTCAGGATGTGCTCGCGCCGCGTGGAATTGATGATGTCGATGAGGCACGCCAGGGTCGTGGATTTGCCGGAGCCCGTGGGCCCCGTCACCAGCACGAGGCCTCGGGGCAATTGGGCGAAATCCAGAACCGCCGGCGGAAGGCGCAGGGATTCGGGTTCCGGGATTTTGGAGGAGATGATCCGCAGGACCGCCTCCACCCCGTTTTTCTGCATCAGCACGTTCACGCGGAAACGCGCCAGGCTGGCGACGGTGAACGAACAGTCCAGTTCCAGTCCCTCTTCGAACCGCTGCTTTTGCTCGTCGTAAAGGATGGAATAGATCAGCCGCTTGGATTCCTCCGCCGTTAAAATCTGGAAACCCGGCAGTTCCATCATTTCGCCGTTGATCCGCACCATGGGAGACTTCCCGATCACCAAGTGGATGTCGGACGCTCCCTGTTTCACCGCCAACCTCAAAATATCAATGAACTCCATGAATGATCCCTCCGGCCGTTCGGCTTATTTGAAATCTTCCCCCAAAACCACTTCCACGTCGGTTCTCAACGCCGGATCGACGTCGCTGAACACGGACTCCACGCCCAGAACGCGGGCCACATCCCGGGCTTTCTCGATGGTCCCCACGCGGTCCAGAACGCGCGTGCGTTTCTGGCGTCTTTCGTAGGTCCCCCACTCCAATACGTCGAATTTCTCCGCCCTCAGCCGGCGCGCCACGGAAAGCGCCAAACCGCCCCGCCCCGCCCCGTTCCAAACTTTGACCGTGATGGATTTGGCCTCTTTTTGGACCTGGGTCTTGCTCTGAAATTCCGGTTTCCCGCTCGCGCGGATTTGCGACAACACCAGCGCCGTCCGCTCGGCGTCCATCTCCCAATAGGCGCCGCTGGGCCGGCCGGGCAAGAGCCAGGGATTGACTTCGCTTGGCCGGAGGTGCTTGGCTTCCAACGCCAGGAACGCCACGTCCCATAGCCGCACGTTCGTGTGAACGCTCCCGCACACCGTCATCAGCATTCGGGGCCACCGGCAAAGGGTCAGCGGACTGCAGAGTCGGCCTACCATTGACCGGAGGAAGTCCATCTGCCGGAGGATCCGGCCCCGGTCGCCGCTTTTCCCCCGGAACCGCACGTAGGCCAAGGCTTCCTCTCCCCGCAGGGAATAGTCCCCCGGCTCTTTATGGAAATGATATTGACCGGCGTTGTCATCGTAATGCATGGGCTCGTCGATATGGACCTCGATGCCGCCCAACAGATCGATGATCCGATGGAACCCTCCGTAATCCACGAGAAAAAAGTGCGAGGGCGTCAGCGTTTCCCCGTTCAACCGGAGAAGGTGGTCCACCGCCGACATCACCTCGCCCGCGGCGATGTCATGCCGCCGCTTCACTCCGTAGTGATAGGCGAACACCTCATTTATACGGTGAAAACGATAACCTGGCAAGTCAATTTTTGTGTCCCGGGGGATGGACAGCACGTCCACGCGGGACCGCAAGGGGTCATATTGCCAAAGCATGAGCGTGTCCGAGTGCCGGGCCTCTTCCACCCGGTCGATGCCCATTAAGAGGCCGGAGAGGGGGTTCCCTTGTCTCAAGGAGGCCGCCACCGGAGATCGGCTGGCGACCACACCGCAAAGCATCACGATGATGATCCCAGCCAAGGCAACTCCACGCATTAAATCGCTTGATTTCATCATTTTAACGCACCAATCTGTTCCAAAGCGACACCGTTTGAGGATGAAGAGCCGAACCCGCCTGTAGGATATACAATATTTTTCTTTGCACCGCTTCCCTGAAGGCTCCCTCTAAATCCCGCCTGGCGATGCGGCGAATCCGTTTCGCAGGACCAAAACCTCTTTGCAAGGCGGAAAAATCCGCCACATACAGGATCTTGTCCAAGCGGCTCATCCGGGGATGCCCCAATGTGTGCCGGGAGATGGCGTTTAATATGGTCCGATCCCGGATCCCGAAATCACGCATCGCCCGGCCGGCGGACACGTTGGCATGGAAGAGATCGTACTGTCTCCTGTCCAGGATGAAATCTTTGCCGGGCACGCGCAACCGATGCCGGAGCACATAGGACTTCAGGTCCCGTCCGGGCATCTCCTTTGCGCAATCGTGCAATAGGCCCGCCCAACGCGCCTTCACCGTATTCTCTCCATGGCGGGCCGCCAGTTCCTGCGCGAGGCGGCTCACCGCCAGAGTGTGCGTCCATCGCCCGGGAGACAGGATCGCCTTCAGACGCGCGCGGGCTTCTTTCTCGGACAGTCGTATCGACGTCATTTTTGGCCATACAGGTTCATCTGTCGAATGTACCGGCCGACCGGCAGCGGGAGGAGAGGCGCGACGGGCCGCCCCTTCTCCAATCGCCGGCGAACCTCGGTCGAAGAGATCGGGGGCAGGCGCGTCTTCAAGCGGATCACCTGTCCTTTTAAAACAGAAGGAGTCGCCGCGCTTTTCGCGCCCGGCCGGCGGCCCACGACCAGACGGCTCATTTTAAGAAGGCGGCGCCAATGACGCCAAGTCGTAAATGAATTGAGGGAGTCCCCGCCGAGGATCAAATGCCACTCGGCGCGAGGGAACCGCTTGTGGAAAGCCCGCAAGGTCCTTTCCGTATAGGACACACCCCCGCGGCGGATTTCCCACGGGCTGACAGGAAACGCCGGGGCGTTCCGCAATGCGATCCTCAGCATGTTCAACCGGTGGGTCGCGGGAGTCAAGGACGACGGGGTTTTGTGCGGGGGCTGCGCGGCGGGAACGAAATAGATCCGATCCAGCTTCAACTCACGAAGCGCGGCCCGGGCCAACGCGATATGGCCGCAGTGCACCGGGTCAAACGATCCGCCGAACAGGCCGAGTTTCACTCCCGCACTTGTCCTGTTCCATGCACGACGAACTTCGTGGTGGTCAGCTCCTTCAAACCCATCGTGCCGCGGGCGTGCATCTTTTGCGTGGAAATCCCCATCTCCGCGCCGAGGCCGAAAATGCTTCCGTCATGCAGCCGCGTGGAGGCGTTGTGGAACACCGCTGCGGAATCCACCTGGCGGAGGAAGCGGTCCGCGACACCCGCGTCTTGCGTGACGATGCTGTCGGAATGGTGGCTGCCATGCCGGTTGATGTGTTCGATGGCTTCATCCAAGGAGGACACCATGCGCGCCGCGACGGTCAAGCCCAAAAACTCCGTGTCCCAATCCTCGGGAACGGCGGGCTGCACCGCCGGCCCCCCCAGCTTTTTCACTTCGGGATCGCCACGAATTTCGACTTTGGCCTCCGCAAATTTTTTCACCATGCGGGGCAGGAACGCCGAGGCGGCGTCTCTGTGGACGAGCAAGGTCTCCATGGCGTTGCAGA
>JACQPF010000022.1 GCA_016207625.1 Elusimicrobiota bacterium
AGAAGATGGCCGCGATCGGGCAATTGGCCGCAGGGCTGGCGCATGAAATTTACAACCCTCTGAACGTCATCGCGGGATTCAGTGAATATTTGATGGGAAAAACCTCCGGGGACGACCCCCGGCGGCAGGCATTTGAAGATATCTGCCGCGAAACGGCCCGTTGCCAGAAGCTGGTGGGAGAGCTTCTGCATTTCGCAAAGCCGAAAACGTCCGAGAAGACTTCAGCCGATCTGAACGCGTTGATCCGCGAAACCCTCGTCCTTGTTCAAAGCCAAACCAAGCCGAAGGGGATCGAAGTGGTCGAGCGGTTGGACGCGGCCCTCCCGCTCCTCGAGGTGGATCGGGACCAGATCAAGCAGGTCCTCCTGAACCTTTTTCTCAATGCCTGCCAGGCCATGCCGCAGGGAGGGGTCCTGAGCGTGGAGTCGGTTTGGTCGGACGGTTTCGCCCGGGTGACCGTGGAGGACACGGGGCCGGGCCTTTCCCCGGAGGCCGCCAAAAACCTTTTCAATCCATTTTTCACGACGAAGGAAGAAGGAACGGGGTTGGGTCTGGCCCTGAGTTACGCCATCGTGGAGCGGCACGGCGGGATCATTGAGGCGGGAAACGGCCGGGACGGCGGCGCGTTGTTCACGATCAAATTGCAGGCGGGGGAAAATGGAAAATTCAATTGAACGCATCTGCGTGATCGATGATGAGCCCGGCATGGGGCGCCTTCTGGCGACGGTGCTGGGCGACGTCGGCTACCGAGTCTCCGCGTTTCAAAAGCCAGCGGACGCCTTGAAAACGCTTGAGCAAAACGGGTTCGACTTGGTGATCACGGATATCCGGATGCCCAAGGTGAACGGCATGGATGTGTTGAAGGCCGTCAAGTCGTCCGCTCCGCAAACGCCTGTGATCCTGATCACGGCTTTCGGAACCCTGGACTCGGCGGTGGAGGCCCTCCGGCTGGGCGCGTCCGACTACGTGGCCAAGCCTTTCAAAAACGATGAAATCCAAGTCGCGGTGGAAAACGTTTTGGAGAAACAAAGACTCCTCCGGGAGAACCAACGCCTCAAGACCGAACTTGCCTCCCGCTATAAGTTCAGCGAGATCGTGGGGCGAAGCGGAAAGATGCAGGACGTCTTTCGACTCATCTCCCAAGTGGCCCAAACGGATGCCACGGCGTTGCTCTTGGGGGAAAGCGGAACGGGAAAGGAACTGGTGGCCCGCGCCCTCCATTTCAACAGTCCCCGCGCGGGAAAACCCTTCATGGCCATCCATTGCGGGGCTCTGCCGGAAACGCTTCTGGAAAGCGAGCTCTTCGGCCATGTGAGGGGTTCCTTCACCGATGCGCTGAAGGACCGCACGGGCCTTTTGGAATCGGCGGAGGGGGGGACGGTGTTCTTGGACGAGGTGGGGGAAATGCCGCCCGCCATGCAAGTGAAGCTCCTGCGTTTCCTCCAGGAGAGGGAGTTTCGGCGGTTGGGCAGTTCAGCGGCCGTGAAAGTGAACGTCCGCATCGTGTCGGCCACCCACCGCGACTTGCCTCGGGAAGTGGAGCAGGGAAAATTCCGCGAGGATCTTTACTATAGGCTGGCCGTCGTTCCCATTCATATCCCGCCTCTGCGGGACCGGAAGGAGGATATTCCTCTCCTGACCGAGCACTTCCTGAAGAAACAGCAAGAGCGAACGCGCCGGGAAAACTTATCCTTCTCGCCTTCCGCGATGAAGGCGCTCCTTGAATATCGCTGGCCCGGCAACGTGAGGGAATTGGAGAACGCGGTGGAGCACGCGGCGACGCTTTCGACCGAGAGTCTCATCGGCCCGGAGTCGCTGCCGGCGGCCTTGCGAAAGGCGGAAACAAGCCCTCCGCCCTTGTTTGAAGAAAATAAGCCGTTTCGCGACAGCAAACAAAGCGTTGTGGAATATTTTGAAAGGCACTATCTGGCGGAGCTGATGAAACGTGCGAAGGGAAACGTCACGCACGCGGCGGATATGGCCGACATGGACCGTAAGAACCTTCAGGAACTTCTGAAGAAGCACGCGATCCGAAAGAGGGAACCGGAAATCCCGGAATAAATATATCGTTTGAGCGCGGTATTCGTGCCGCGGCGCCGCGGTGTCAATACCGCGGGATACGGCCCTGAGGACCATGACAAATGGTTTTTGGGGCCGTTTTTCATTGGCGAAAAAGTTGCAATACGAATATATGTGATGCGAAAGAAAGTTTTCATGCTGTTGGGTGTCCTCTGGCTTGCGGAACGCTCCACCCTGGTGGGGACGCAAGACCTGACCTTGCCTCTCCCCGGCGCGGACGACCTATTTTGGCAAGCCGCGCCGCAGAAAGCGCTGGAAACCTATCAAACTCTCCTCGAAAAAAATGGCGACTCGTTGGAGCTTTGCCTGGACAGCGCGACGCTCCTGGAAGAATCGGGCCGAAGCGCGGAAGCTCAGCGTGTGCTCGAGGCGTGTCTTCAAAGGAGGCCCGGGAACCCTGAACTGCTTTCCGAATCGGGGCAGGTTTCTTTTGGCCGTGGAAATTTCGATCAGGCCCGGCGGAATTTTGCCGACGCAATGCGGAAC
>JACQPF010000241.1 GCA_016207625.1 Elusimicrobiota bacterium
CCACCACATTGCCGGGCCTTTCGGTGACTGAAGCGCAAAAACTCCTCCAGACCCAGGACAAAGTGCTGAAAAGTTTCCCCGAAGTGGAACGCGTGTTCGGCAAGGCCGGCCGTGCGGAACCCTCCACCGACCCCGCTCCCTTCTCCATGATGGAGACGACCGTGGTGCTGAAACCCACGGAGGCGTGGCGGGAAAAGAAACGCTGGTATTCCTGGATGCCGGACGTTCTGCACGCGCCCTTCCGGCACATCTGGCCGGACAGGATCTCGAAAGACGAGTTGATCGAGCAAATGGACAAGGCCATGCGTTTCCCCGGCGTGACGAACGCCTGGACGATGCCCATCAAAGGGCGAATCGACATGCTCACGACGGGGGTGCGCACCCCCATCGGGATTAAGGTCTTCGGGGCGGACCTGAAAGAGATCGAAAAGATCGGGTCGCACCTGGAGGTGATCCTAAAAGACGTGCCCGGAACGCGCAGCGTCTACGCCGAACGGACCGCGGGAGGCTATTTCCTGGACTTCAAGTTGAAGCGGGACCAACTGGCCCGCTACGGCCTAACCATCGACGAAGCCCAGATGGTGATCATGTCGGCCATCGGGGGAGAGCCCATCACGACGACGGTGGAGGGCCGCGAGCGTTATACGGTGAGCGTGCGCTACGCGCGGGAATTGCGCGACAGCCTGCCCAAACTCCGCCGGGTGCTGGTGCCCACCATGTCGGGGGCGCAGGTGCCCTTGTCGCAGTTGGCGGACATCGAGATCGTCACGGGCCCCTCCATGATCCGGGATGAGAACGGCATGCTCTCCGGCTACGTCTATGTGGACCTCACCGGCCGGGACGTGGGCGGCTACGTGATCGAGGCGAAAAAAGCGGTGAGCGGGAAGCTCACGCTTCCCACGGGCTACTCCCTCGTCTGGAGCGGCCAGTATGAGAACATGCTGCGCGTGCGGGAACGGTTGAAGATCGTGGTGCCCATCACGATCTTCCTGATCTTCCTCCTGCTCTACATGAACACCAAGTCCACCTTCAAAGCCGGCATCGTGATGCTGGCCGTTCCCTTCTCCATCGTCGGGGCGGTGTGGTACATGTACTTCTTGGGCTACAACATTTCCATCGCCGTCTGGGTCGGGATGATCGCTCTCATGGGGCTGGACGCCGAGACGGGGGTCTTCATGCTCCTGTTCCTGGACCTGGCCTATTACGAGCGCGTCCGGCAGGGGAAGATGCGCACCTACGCGGACCTGGAGGAGGCCATCATCCACGGCGCCGTGAAGCGCATCCGGCCCAAGATGATGACGGTGGGCACCACGTTCATGGCGCTCCTCCCCATCATGTGGTCCATCGGCACCGGGGCCGACATGATGAAGCGCGTGGCCGCCCCGATGGTGGGCGGCGTGTTCACGAGCTTCCTGATGGAGCTGTTGGTGTATCCGCCCATCTACGCCATCTGGAAATGGCGCTACGAGATGAAGCATGGCACGGTGGACGTCAGCCAACTGCCCCTCCCTGAACTGAAAGAGCATTGAGGTCTAATAAAGGAGGACCTGATGCGGCGCGATATGTTTGGCTCCGGACTGTTTGGGAGAGTGGGGTTTCTCGGCATCCTGCTGGCCGCCGGTGTTTCGGGAATGAGCGGCTGCATGATGATGCACATGGGCCAAATGTCCCATGGCGGCTCAAAGGTGCAGATGATTATTAAGGAGCGTGATTCGGGAGAAATCACGATACGCCTTGAAGTTCCTCCTCTCGTTGTCTCACAAGAAGCGGTTTTGACCGTGCGCCTGACGGATTCGGCGACTTTCGGGCCCCTCGAACCTCGCAAGGTTGAGATCACAGTTTCATCCCTTCCCGAAAAGATCGAAGCAAAACCCGGCCGGAAAGAAGGCGACTACGAGGTGCGGCACGTTTTCACCCAAGAAGGAAAGTATGAGATTTCGGCCAGAGCCGTATTTGATCGGGAAGAGGTATCGCCAGTCAGCGTGTCCTTGACGCAGGACGTCCATCCCGCCGGTCACGGGGAATCCCGGAAGGTGGCCCGTCCCCTCCTTGTCTTAGGAGGGATCGGCATGGCCTTGATGATGCTATTGATGCTTTAGGAGATACCAACGATCCTGGAGAGGAGTGGCCTCTGATGAAACCGGCCGCACCGAAGCCGGACGATGGGAAATAACATGCAGTCGCTTTGTGGAAGAACAAACAACACCGAGGAGGAAATCATTCAATGCGACCACGGAACGGGATCGTTGTTGGTCTTTGGGCTGTCGGGCTTCTTCTGAGTTTGGGGGCGTTTGCCCGGGGAGGATTCGAATGACGAAGATGAAAAGGGTGTCGGCGGTGTTGGCGGCGGTCCTCTTGGGCTTGGCCGTGAGCGCGGCGTGGGCTTTTGACGGGCACGGAGGGCATGGAGGGCACGTTGGCGGCGGATACGACGCCTCCGAACCCAGCGGCGGGTCCCACTCGGATGACGATCACACGTATGAGCGCATCCAAAAGTTCGAGAAAAAGAAAATGAAGATCGAAACCCGCCTACAGGACCCGAAATTGAAGCCGGCGAAGCGCGCCAAGCTTGAAAAAGAGTTGAAAAAGCTGAAGAATGAGCGCTTCCAGGATTGAAATGAAGCCCGTTCCGCGATATACGCCGGGACTGAGCTTCCATTTTTTGACGGGCCTCTACGACCTGTTCTTTTCCTGGTTCATGCCCGAGAGGGAGATCCGCCGCGCGATTTTGAACGGTCTGAACTTGAACGGAGAGGAGCGAGTTTTGGACCTGGGGTGCGGCACAGGAACGCTGGCCGTCCACTTGGCGCGGACACACCCGTTGGCACGGTTGTCCGGGATCGACATTGATCCTCGCATGTTGCGGCAAGCGGAAACCAAGTCGAAGGCGGCCCGCGTTTCCCTGGACCTCCGGCCGGCCGGCGCCGACCGGCTGCCTTTCGACGGAGAATCGTTCGACGCCGTGTACAGCAGTATGGCGTTCCACCATTTTCCACCCGATGTGAAGCGAGGGGCTCTCCGGGAAAGCGGCCGAGTCCTTAAGGAAGGCGGGCGGTTGATGATCCTTGATTTTGGGAAACCCAGCGGTTGGTTGGCGTCCGCGTGTTTCTTCGCCGCGCAATGCTTCGACGGTTTTCAAACCACCAGGGAGAACCGGCGCGGGGCGATTCCCCTTCTCATGAAAGAGGCCGGGTTCGCAAACGTCCGGCAAACCGGTTTGCTGGAGACGATTTTTGGCACATTGGCCCTCTATCGAGGGGATAAAATGCGCGGGCAATAATATTTTTGCAGAAAACGAATCAGGTCGGAGGGAACCATGAAGAAATCGGGAATCATCGTGTTGGGCTTGGCGTTTGTGCTGGGGGTGGGAAAGGCTTGGGCTTGCGGTTGCCAGTCTTCCGGCGGCCATTCGGGGCAGGCCGTCTCGCAGGGGGATCAGGCTTCGGTGAGCGAAGCGCCCTCCCCTTTCCACGAACAGGGGCCGCACCTGGCGGCGCCGGCCAGTGACCAGGTCCTGGGCCCGGGACGGTACCGGGCGCGGATCAAATCCGTTCCTTGCGGGGGATGCGCCTCATTGATCGAAAAGACTATGGGCGAAAACAAGGGCGTCAAGTCCGCCAAAGTGGACATGGAGAGTCAAACGCTGACCTTCACCGTCAAAAAGAATGTCAGCCTTAAGCTCTCGGATCTTCAAAAGGAGTTGGACGCCGCCGCCGCGACAATGGGGATGGGCGCGGATTACGGGCTGTACGAAATTGAATCCCTGAAAAAGACGTAAGAGAGATAATGAACCAAATGAGGAGGATGTTGCATATGTTGACAAGAAAAATGTTCGGCGGTCTTTTGGCCGTTGGGGTGATGACGGGTGTTGCTTTCGCCGGGACTCCGAAGCCTCATGGCGATCATGGGGGTGATCCGGTCCTGCCGGAAGGTCAATATTCCGCGCAGGTGAAATCCATGGTCTGCGGCGGTTGCGGTCCTTTGATCGAAAAAACCATGAAGGGTTTGCCGGGAATCGACTCCGCGGCGGTGGATTCTAAAACCGGGCGGGTCCAGTTCGCGGTCAAGAAGGGGGCTTCGGTGGAATGGGCGAAGATAAAAAGCGCTCTCAAGGACGCTGCCGGCAAAATGGGGATGGGCGCCGACTACACGTTGAGCGATTTCCAGATGGCTTCAGGTAGCCCGCATGGCATGACTGGAAATCCGCATGGCGCGAAAAGCCAGGACCAGAGTTTAACCTCCGGCTATTACACGGCCCGGGTGGGCGCGATCACTTGCGACGGATGCGGGCCGCTCATCGAGAAGACCATGCGCCAAGTCCCGGGGATCGGTGCCGCCCAGGTGGACGCCAAAACCGCCACCGTAAAGTTCACGGTGATGGAGGGGAAGAAAGTTCCTCTGGCGGACCTCCAGAAAGCGTTGAAATTAGCCGCGGACCAGATGGGGATGGGTGCGGACTACGGGTTGTCGGAGATCAAGCCTTTGAAGAAAGCGTAAGGGAAACCCGACATGGATTATTCGTTACTGGGTTTTTCCGGCCTCGCGCAGATGTATAATATCCATCCGGCGTTCGTGCATTTCCCGGTCGCCCTTTTTCCGGCGGCGTTGTTGTTCTATCTTTTGGGAACGGCGATGAAGGGCCGGTCGCTGTTTGTCGCGGGCCGGGCATGCCTTTACCTTGCGGCCTTGGGAACTGCCGCGGCCGTCTGGACGGGGCTGGCCGCCGGGGACAGCATCCCGCACAATGAGGCCATCCATCACATCATGGAAACCCATGAGGCGATCGGAATCGCCCTCCTCGTCTCGGCCGCCGTGCTGAGCGCCTGGAGCTTTTGGCAGGCCGATCAACGGCCGCGAGGAGCCTGGTTTTTCCTGGCCGGGCTGGCCTTCTCGACGTTCCTTGCCCTGCAGAACGGGGACCTGGGAAGCCGAATGGTTTATCTCGAGGGCGCAGGGGTCCGGCCGGCGGTAAGCGTCATCTCGCCGTCACCGGCCGCCGAAGAGCGTCCGAAGGATCTGCCCGATACCCATGGACAAAACCAGGGCCATCCCCACGGAGGCCATTCGCACAATCATTCGCATTGAGGTGTTTATGAGACGGATCATGAAATGGATGTTGATCGCAGGTGTTTTGGCGCGGGGCCCGGTGCTATTGGCGGACGATGTTTGTCAGGACACGTCGGCTGTTTTTCAACAAGGCCAAGCGGTGGCCATGCAGGGCGAGATCCTGGACATGACGTGCTACTTGTCCCATGAAGGGATGGGGGAAGCCCACCGCACTTGCGCGAAAGCTTGTCTTTCCGAAGGCGGGCCCATAGGTCTTTTGGCGGAAGACGGTTCCGTGTATTTGCTGTTGAAAGACCATTCAAATTCAGACGCCTACGCCGTGGTTCAAAACATGGGGGCGGAGCAAGCCAAAGTGACCGGAAAGCTTTTTGCGAGAGGGTCCATGCAAGCGATTGTGATCAATAAAGTAAAAAAAGCCAAATAAGGGGTTGACCGCTTGGCGAACCGGGCTTAGAATGTTTTATAATCAAGTGGGAGATCGAATTGGTCGGCCCACGACAATTCCAAGGCTCAACGGGGCGCAACAGGAGGTCGTCCGATGGTCAAAAAACCCAAGGTGAAAAAAACAAAACCAAAAAAAGCTTCGGTGAAAACGAAGAAAGCGGCGGCGAAGAAGCCTGTCCGAAATGGCAAGGCGAAGCCCGGAAAAGCTCCCGCAAAGTCCGCGAAGCCGGTTTCGAAAAAGTTGAAAAAACTGGAAGAGGCTTTGGATGTGTTTGTGCCGGTGGAGAAGGTGTTGCCTTGGCGCCAACCCATCACAGGGGAGACGTTCGTGGGGTTCGTGGATGACTACCTCTCCCATGTCAGCGTCATCACCATGACTTTATCGGAACCCTTGAAGGTGGGGAACCGCATCCACATCAGGGGGAACA
>JACQPF010000242.1 GCA_016207625.1 Elusimicrobiota bacterium
GATGTATTATTCGGAGCCGGAGAAATTGCGGAGCGTTTCACCGGACAGGTACAATTTCATGAGGGATCGTATTTTTCTAAAAGAAGAATATGGTGTTTTGGATAAATTGAGAGTAAAATGGCAGACATACATCCAATGAATAAAACGAAAGTTGTGATCGTATCAGGTGCGGTGGTTCTCCTCGGAATCCTGGGCTTTGTTCTGATGAAGTCCTTCACCAAGGTGCCCAATGAACGGCAGGCATCCCAGGAGCTCTCCGGCGCACTTACGCAGGAAACGGAGCAAGATATGAAGAAACCCACCCTGGGTGATCAAATGAAATCCTCGAAGGAAGAAGTCTTCAGTGGAGAGGTTGTTATTGGATTCCGAAAAGGAGTCTCTCCAGCGGATGCTGTAGCGGTCTTGTCGAAATTCGGTTTGAAGTTTGCAAAGACGAACAACGTTAATATGGGCAAAGTTTTTTTTAACGAGACCGGAGAGCGGTTCATCGTAAAAGTCCCCGAGGGCCAAGAGGGGAAATGGATCGAGAGTTTGTCAAAGGAAAATGGTGTATACGGTGCTGGCCCGCATTACAATCCCGCGGTTATCCATATCGATTGAACTTTTTTAATAACCTTCTGGATGAAATGTTCGATCCGAAATATGCAGTGGAAATAACGACGAGGACACAGCCGGGAAGAAATCATGGCGGAGAATAACAAGCTTTCCATCATCTGCATGAGCGGGGATTTTGATAAAGCCATTGCGGCTTTCACACTGGCTTCGGGGGCGGCGGCCGTCAATTATGAGGTCAACATTTTCTTCACTTTTTGGGGGTTGAACAACATCAAGAAGAAGAAAGGGCGGAGCTTCATCGGCAATGGGCTTCTGGCCCGCGCCTTCAATTTCCTTTTGGGCGGAAGAAACAACCTCCCTTTGAGCCGGCTGAATTTCGCCGGGGCGAGCCCGAGGCTCATGACGGGTCTGATGAAAAAGCGCAACGTGGCGACGCTGCAGGAGCTTTTTCAGGCGTCATTGGAACTGGGCGTGAACTTTTACGCTTGCGAAATGGCCATGCACATCCTTGGGCTGACGAAGGACGATTTCATTCCGGAAGTGAAAGGCGTCCTCGGGGTGGTGAAATTTCTAGAATTGTCCAAAGGAGGGCAGACGTTGTTCCTATGAGCACGTTCCGCTTAGACATCACCAAAGAACATTGCCCCATGACGTTCGTGAAGACAAAGCTGCAACTGGCGAAGATGCGGCCGGGCGACGTTTTGGAGGTGTTGCTCACCGAGGGGGAGCCGCTTGAGAACCTGCCGAAGGCGGTCGTGGAGCAGGGACATCGGGTGGTGGAACTCACGCGCGTGAAAGATTCGGTCCACAAGCTCACTCTGATTAAAAATGCCTTGAACTCCTAAATTACAAAGATTATACTCCTCTTGTAGGACATCCTTTAATGCTGGGAGGAGCGTATGGCGCGGATTCTTGTGGCGGATGATGAGGAGACCGTTCTGAGTTTGATCCGCCGGGTGTTGGAGGGTGCGGGCCACCAGGTGGTGACCGCCGCCGACGGAAACGAAGCGCTCAAGCTGGCGCTTTCGAAGACTTTTGACTTCTACATCATCGATGTGAAGATGCCGCTTTTGGATGGTTTCAGCTTGGCCCGCGCCATCACCAAGCGTTTTCCGGCGCGGAAGGTCGTGCTCATCACGGCGCTTGACCGTCCGAAATACGAGATATTAGGGAACATCAGCGGGGCCGCCGCCATCATCGCAAAACCGTTCGATGGGCCCCAGTTCATGAGCCAAATCGCGCCGTTCCTGCCATAGCCCGCTTTCAACAGCCCACCGCTTTTGAGGTGCAGCAGATAAAGTGTTTTTGGGGAGCTTATTAAGGAGGGCTGCATGAGTGTTTTTCAAAACATCACCGGAACGGAAACGGTTTTTTGGGTCTTCGCGTTTGTCGGTACGCTGTTCTTTCTGTTGAGAGTCGCGGCCATGGTTGTGGGGGGCTTTGGCGAGGACGTGCATGCCGATGCCGGAGGCGCCGAAGCGGGGCATTCCTCCTCCTTGGAAGCCTCCAATGCCGCTTTCAAGCTTCTCTCCATCAATTCCCTCACCGGTTTTTTTATGATGTTCGGCTGGGCGGGCCTTTCCGCATACAAGCAGTTCCACTTGGGGCCCATCGCGTCCTTTTTGGCCGCCTTCGGCGCTGGCCTGGGGGCCATGGTGGCCACCGCCTATCTCTTCAAGATCTTCGTGCGCTTGAACAGCCCGGGTGATGTGTACAGCGTCAACCTCGCCTTGGGGATGAACGCCACGGTTTACCAGCGCATACCGGCCAACGGGCGGGGGCGCATCCAGGTGATCGTGGGCGGGGTGACCCGCTATATTGATGCGGTTTCGGAAGAGCCGGGGGAAATTGCTTCCTTCGTCGATGTGAGTGTGGTCCGCGTGGTGGACCCCCGGACCGTCGCGGTTCGGGAAGCTAAAAAATAACAGTCATGGAGAACTCAATGAGCCTGCTTCAAGCGTTGAACATTAATTTCGCCGTCGTCGGACTCGGTCTTTTCACGGTCTTCATTTTCGTCCTCATCATCTTCCTGGCCAGCCGGTATAAGCGCTGTTCTTCCAACCAGGTCCTGGCGGTGTACGGAAAGGTCGCCACCGGGGCGGTGAAGTGCTATCACGGCGGCGGGACCATCGTCTGGCCCCTCATCCAGGACTACCACTACATGGACCTCACGCCGATGACCATCAACATCCCCCTGAAGAACGCCCTGTCCATGCAGAACATCCGCATCAACGTGCCCAGCACCTTCACCATCGCCATCGACGTCTCGCCCGAGGCCATGAACAACGCGGCCGTCCGCATCTTGGGCCTGCCGAGGGAAAACATCGAGTCCATGGCGACCGAGATCATCTTCGGCCAACTGCGCTTGACCGTGGCGTCTTTGACCATCGAGCAGATCAACCAGGACCGCGAGCGGTTCTTGGAGGCCATCCGGAAGAACATCGACGCGGAGCTCCAGAAGATCGGGCTGACGCTCATCAACGTGAACATCACGGACATCACGGACGAATCGGGCTACATCGACAGCATCGGCAAAAAGGCCGCCTCGACCGCCGTCAACCAGGCCCGCGTGGACGTGGCCGAGCAGGAAAAGAGCGGCGCCATCGGCGAGGCGGGGGCGCAGAAAGAGAAGCGCATCCAGGTGGCCCAGTTCAACGCGCAGGCGGTGGAAGGCGAAAACACCTCCAAGGCGAAGATCGCCAGCTACAACGCCGATTTGGCCGAGAAAGAAGCGAACGCCGGCCAACGGGCCGAGGTGGCTCGGCAGGTGGCCCAGGCGGAGATCCAAAAGGCGAAGGCTTTGGCCGAAACCCGCCGGCTGGAAGCGGATGAGGTGGTGCCCAAGGAGATCGGGAAGCGGAAGATCGAGATCGACGCGGAAGCCGAGGCCGAGAAACGGCGCCGCATGGCCCGCGGCGAGGCCGACGCCATCATCTCCGTGAAAACCGCCGAGGCAGAGGGCGTGCAGAAAGTGTTGAACGCCAAGGCCGCGGGATACAAGGCTTTGGTGACGTCGGCGCAGAACAACGCCCGGGACGCCGCCACGCTCCTCCTGGTGGAAAAGCTGGAGGAGATCGTGCGGATGCAGACGGAAGTGATCAAGAACATCAAGATCGATAAGATCACGGTGTGGGATTCCGGCAGCGGCGACAAGGGCTCCACCACCGCCAACTTCATGAGCCACCTGGTGAAAACCCTCCCTCCTCTTCATGACGTGGCGCAAATGGCCGGCATCAATCTCCCGGAGTATTTGGGCAGCGTGAAGGAGAGCGAGCCGCCGAAGGAACCCAAGAAATAGGGAAAGCTCAGTAAAAAGCGATGCCGGTCATCACGGTGATTTCTTGTCCCGGGCGGCTGTTGGGGCGAAGGGCTCTTGGGGCGAAACCATAAAGAATTTTTACGGGGATCCCTTTATACGTGGAAAGACGCAGGCCCAGGCCTAAGCCGGGCCAACCGGCGGAAGAAAAGGAATTGAAGACGCCGTAGTCGGCGAAGGCCATAAGGCGGAGACGGGAACTGGGTTGAATACGGTAAGCGGCGTGGGCCATCCAAAGCTTTTTGGGGCGGAACTCACGGAAATAATGGCCCCGCAACGGGCGGAGCGTGGAGCTTTCCAGAGAGCCGCCCGTTGAAAAGCCATTCAACGATTCCAGGTGATGTCCTCCCAGCATTTCAACACCGATTTGAATGTTTTGTCCGCCGGTGGGAGAGATCCCTCCTTGTATTTGGGTCCCTAAATGAGAAAAATCCCTGTGGCCGGGCGTGCCTTCCATTCGGCCCGGGAGACCCCATGGAGACCAGCGGTCTCGATGGGCGCCTCTCAGCCAAGCTTCAGCGATGAACCCGGTGAATTGATCGCCCATGTCGGAAGTGCGGCCACGGTCGAGGCGCCCCCTCAGCTCCAGGAAGATCTCCCATCGTTCCGATGGTAAACGAAAGCTGGGAGAGGTTGTGTCCAGCCGGCGGTTGACGGTGCCGGCGAGGCCCAGCGCGGTCTCAAGGCGTGTCCCCCGTTCGTTTGACCAGCCCAGTCCGATGCGCGGCGCCAAAGAGGAAGAGTGGAATTCGACCTCTTTCATCCGGCGCCCTTGCTCGTACCAGTAAACGGAATCATCCGCGAGGAAGAGGTTCAGGTTTAATCCGGCGGTGCGGTAAAAGCCGTTGCCGGCGGGAAAAGACCATTTGAAATCCAGCTTGTTCCCTTGCCAGTCGCCTTGAAAAGTCCCGCGAGGCGAGGGGACGGGCTTGAAAAGAACAATGGGGGATAGAACGGTCCTGCCGTTTCCGCCGTCGATGGGTTTATGAGCGACGACGGAAAGGATCCAGCGGACGGTGGGAGGGTTTTCGGCGCTTCTTGCATACGGGATGGACATGAACGAAACAGCGGCAAGAAGAGCGAATATTTTCTCTCCGATAGGTTTCATGGCGTTTATATAGAAATCGTACAAAAAATACACGGACAGGGGCGTTTCATGAGGAAAAAGAGGGTCTCTTTGGTTTGGGTTTGGCTGATGTGCGCCTTGCCTGCGGCGTGTTGGGGCCGGGCGAAGGATTTGAGCGGTATCCTCGCCGATGGGACTTGGCTTTTCAACCTGGAAGACAACGACGTGATGCGGGCTCGGCACAAACATGCCGAGGGCTCCGTGGGCCGCGGCCTGGTCTCTCCGGACGGGGCCAGGGTGTTGTTCGCGGTGAGCTTGGGTTCGGGAACTGCGAAGAGGACCGATTTGCGCGTGATCGACCGCGAGCGGCGCAATGAAAAGGTGTTGATGGCTCGAGAGGACGCGGAATACGCTTTTGATTGGAGCCCGGACAGCCGGTTCGTGGCGGCGGTCGGCTCAGGCCATCCACACGAAATCGCTATTGTTTCGCCGGCCTCGATGGAATATTGGGCGGTGGAACCCCGGAATGAAAAGATGAAACGCGTGGACGCGGTGCGTTGGCGAAGAGATGGAAGAGGCGTGTTGCTGAAAGGCGCGGACGCTTCAGGCAAGGACGGGTTTTATGCGGTGGATTTCGGCATGAAAGAGATACGTCTCCTGTGCGAGCCGCCGGAAAACGAAGAGGCCGTCCTCTCGCCTGATGAGAAGCAGGTGTTGTACCTCCCCAAGCATGAAAGGAACATGTACGTCATGGACGTGGAAACCAATGCCACCCGCCGGTTGTGGAAGACCGGGTTCGAAGAGCGGTTCGTGATGTGGTCCCCCGATATGAAATGGGTCTACTACCAGGTGGATGAAATGCCGCCGGACCGCCAATGGGCGTATTTCGCGAGGAACCTTTCGACGGGGAAGAGGGTGAAATTGCAGATCCTCCACTTCTCCACGGGACTGACGTGGTGGCAGCCGCCGGCCAAACCGCCCGTGGAATGCGAGGCCATCGTGAGGGAAACGCTCGGCCCCGGGCGGACTCTGGAAAACGGGCAACCTCATTGAAGAATCCCTTTTTACCCGATAGACTTAACCTGATGAACAAGCGGAAGCGTTCCATTGAGTGGGAGGACTGCCGTGGGCTGACGATGACCGAACTGGTTATCGTGGTGGCCATGATCGCGATCCTTTCGATGATCGCGTTGCCGAGGTTCGCCAACCTGATCCGGAAAGCGAATGAACGGACATCGGTCGCGAAGTTGAGATCGCTCCGGGTGGCATTGACGATTTATTACTCCGACAACGAACAGCAATACCCGTCCGACTTGTCTGTCTTCATGACGCCCGGGAGCGCATACATGAAAACCGTCGGACCGTTCTATACCGTGGAGCACGGGAACCTCAGCGAAATCGATTACGTGGCGGCCGTGGATCCGAACGCCGACACGGGAAGGCTGGGATATGTGACCACGGGGCCCGACATGGGTACGGCGTGGATCGAGTGCACGCACACGAATTTGGAAAACCGCGTGTGGAGCGAATACTAAGGAGAGCGTATGAACCAACCCGATGTGCCGCAAGATGTGAGACGAGTGGTTTTGGTGAGCCGTTATTCCACCCCTTTGGCGATCCTCTTGGTGGTCATCGGCGTTGTGGCGTCCCAGCCGGTGGGGCACGTGAAAGCCGCTAGCCTCGGCCTGTTGGCGTTCAGCGTCCTCTTCAACATCCTTTACGTGCGCGTGGTGAAGAACCTTTCGACGGTGAAGCCCTGGATGAGCCTGGTGCGCAGGTTGGTGAACCTCGGGGTCAACGTGGCCTTGGTGTACCTGCTGGGCGCGTATTGGCCGATCCTTTGGTTCCTGCTGGCCCTCACGCCCATCGCCACGGCCATTTATGACACGCGGGGAAAAACGGTCCTTGTCGCCGTGGGCGTTTCCATCATCCTTTTTCTGATCCAGGCGTCAAAGGAGATCAGCACCGTCATCGATTGGGGGCAGCAAGCCGCGGCCTCCGCCTGCATCATTTTTTTAAGCCTCATGATCAACGATTTGGTGGACTCCCGCCGCGGTTGAAAACGCGTCTTTCTCGACGTAAACTTATGTGTGCTCATAACAGGGCGGCGGTTGAGATGGGCGGCCCTTTTGTTGGGGGGCGTGGCCGCCTTCGGGTTGCGGGACAGGGCCTGGGGGCAAGAAGAGCCTTTTGCGGCCCAAAACGTTGCGCATGCGTTAAGCGGCTGGCGGTGGGGCGGGGCGCTGAGCCTGAACTACCGCAACATCGGCGCCAAGCCCATTGAAATCGAAATTGAAAACCAGGTCCAATTAACGGACATCTTTTTCCGCGTGACGGGGCCCGTCATGAAGGATACGCCCTTCCTCGTGGAGTTCGCCCTGGACCCCAACGGCCACATGGCCCTTTACCGCCTGGCCGTCAAATCCCTCAACCTCCGCCGCGTGGAAATGGAGTTCGGGCGCTTCCTCGTTCCCTTCGGGCGCATCAACGAACTGTACCGGCCGGACCTGTATCCCCTCATCACGAAACCCTTGCTCTATGCCTCCCCCGGGCTGGACTTCGTGTCCCGCGTGAGCTACCCGCACCCGCAGTTCTCATCGGGCTATGTGGACACAGGCGTCCGCGCCACCTACACGCCCCACGCCGAGCCGGTGTGGTTTCCCCGGCGGCTCACCCTCTTCATGGTGAACGGCCTGCAGGAATCGCCCATCCGGGGGCGCCGCCCGCCGGATTCCCGCACGTTCAACATCCTGGATTCCGTCAACGGGACGGACCTGGACTGGGGCCACGAGGTGAACAATTTATCGGACAACAACGACACCAAGAATCCCGGGCTTCGCGTTAATTGGGATTACGGCGACGTCGCCTACCCCAGCCCCTTCTCCCGGGCGGCGTTCGTGAACGGGGTCTCCTTCGGCTTGTCCGGCATGATCGGCAAATACGACATTGAAGACCGCCTCTCCAACTGGGTGTGGGGGGCGGACCTTGGACTCCGCCGGGCGGAGTACCGCCTCACCGCCGAGTTCATCTCCGGACAAGTGCAGGCCAAGTGGCCCAAGTTCGGCACCACAACCTCCACCGCGGCCGCGACGTCCCCGTCCCTCGCCAAGGACCGCTACATCACCTCGGGCTACACCCTTCAATTGGAGTTCCCGTTCCCGGAGTTTCCGTTGTCCGAACAAACCATCGCCATTTTCCGCGTGGAATCCATGCAGCGCCGCGGCCCCGCGCTCAACCGGAACGGTGAAGTGCTGGACGGCCTGCCCATCATCGAGTCGCAGGTGCACAAATACTCCGGCGGATTCAATAGCCGGATGAACCCCTTTTTCAGCATCAAGCTTGAGTACGGCCATTGGACGTTCGGCTCGGACTACCGGCGCATCTACCAAGTCCTCATCGCCGGCGTCATGTCGTTTTAGGAGGAATAATTTATGAAAAAACTCTTGTCTCAAATCGGATGCATGATTTTGCTTGTCGCGTTTGCGGCGCCTTGCGCGGGGGCGGCCAGTTGGGAGGACGAGAAAGAGGAATGGAAGAAGTTCTCCAGCACGCGGTTCTACAAGGACCCCGGCTATGCGGCGAAGCTTTCCTTGGCCTTCCTGCCGGTGGACAACGGGCACTTCTACGTGGGCGAGGTGGGGAAGGGGGTTTGGTTTTCCGTCGGAGAAACGGTGGCCCTGGCCGCGGTGGCGGTGCCGTTCTTTAACTCGCAATCCCGCGCGAAAGAGGAAAAGGATCCTCTGTGGTCCACCGGGATGATCGCCACGGCGGCGTTCGGCGGGGTGAGCTACATCGCGTTAAAGGTGTGGTCCGCCTTCGATGCGGCCGAAGGCGCCCGGCGCTACAACAAACAGCAGGAAGAATATTTCAAAGACAAAGAGCAGGGCGTCCGCCTGCAGTTGACCCCTTCCGGAGTCCGTTTCGTCAAAACCTGGGGAAAATAATTTCTACTTGATGATGTCGTTCTCCAGCCACTCGTATTGGCCCGCCATGAACTTTTTGGCCATCGACGTGGCGAGCTTGTCCTCGTTGCAGCACAAGTCCGCAAACAATCGTTCCACCCGCGTTTTCGCCTGCCGGCAATAAAGGTCCGCCAGCTCGACGGGGGATTCCCCGATTCCGTTGCCCTGCTTCACAAGGCTGAGCGCATAGGAGCACGTGGAGGAGATCACGAAAAGCTCCGTGCCGATGTCCACGAAGCGGCTTAAGAGATTCTGTTTAGATTCCATTTTCTGCTGATAGATCATCATTTTATGGAAGATCGTCCGGGCCAGGCGCTTGGTGGTTTTGTTGACGAACTTCACATGCCCTTGAAGAACCTCGGGCAGATCGCCCACTCCGGCGGGAGCCGGGCTCGGCAGCCACATTTTGGGATACCACACCAAATAATGAAGCCCCGCGGAAACGGCGGCCTTGAGTTTCGCGCCGATGGAAGCTTTGGGGTTCAACATCGCCATGATCCGCCTCAAGTGCGGGTCCAGCGCTTCCCGCGCGATGAAGAGCCGCATGATCTGGCTCGTGCCTTCAATAATCAGGTTCACCCGGGCGTCCCGGAACATGCGTTCCACGGCGTAGCCCGCCTCGCCGCGCCCTTTGAGGGAGGGGCTGGTTTCAAACCCGCGCCCGCCGCGGATCTGGAAGATGTCGTCAATCACCCGCCAGCTCGCTTCCGTGCAGAACAGCTTGGCGATGGCGGCTTCCAGGCGGATGTCCAGTTTCTTAGCCGCCGCCATGTGGGAGCTCAGCCAGGTCACCGCGTCCATGGCGAACGTGGTGGCGGCGGCGTTGGCGAGCTTCGTGGCCACGGCCTGGTGCTCGCCGATCGGCACGCCCCATTGTTTCCTCTCGTTGGCCCAGCGGCGGGCCACCATGAGACCCCATTTGCACATGCCCGTTACGGCCGCCGGCACGGTGAGCCGCCCCGTGTTCAGCGTGCTGAACGCCAGCTTCAATCCCTGGCCTTCTCCCAGCACCAGGTTTTCCTTGGGCACCTTCACGTCCTTGAACTTCAACACGCCCAGGTTCACGCCGTGCAGCCCCATGAAGCTGCAGCGATAGGCCACTTCGAAGCCGGGCGTCTTGGTCTCCACGATGAAAGCGGTGATCTGTTTCTTTTCTTTGCCCTTCTCGATCTTGGGTGGGGTTTGGCACATCACCACGAGCACGTCGGCGATGTTCCCGTTGGAGCACCAAAGCTTCTCCCCGTTGATGATGTAGTGCTTCCCGTCTTCCGTCGGGATCGCGGTCGTTTTCATCGTGCGGGGGTCGGATCCGGCGCCCGGTTCGGTGAGCGCGAAGCCGCTCACGGCGCCCTTGCGGAAGAGGGGGAGATACTTCTTTTTCTGCTCCTCCGTGCCGAAGAGGCCCAAGGGCAAAGGCACGCCAATGCTCTGGTGCGCCGAGAGGAGCACCGCGGTTGAGCCGCAATAGCTGGCCACCATGTGCACGGCCCGGTTGTAGTTCACCTGGCTGAGGCCCATGCCGTCGTATTCTTTCGGGATTTTCATGGCCATGGCGCCCATGTCCGCCAGGCCTTTAATGACCGAGGCGGGAATCTCACCGGTTTTGTCCACTTCGTCGGGGTCGAGGTTGGCCGTGAGGTACGCTTTCAGGCGCTCCATGTACTCGGTGCCGATCTTCTTGTCTTCTTCCGATTGCTGAGGAAAGGGATGCACAAATTCCCACGGCAGTTTGCCATGGAACAGTTCGCGCACAAAACTGGGGTAATTCCATTCGGCTTCCCGGGAAGCCTCCGCCAATTCCAACGAGTCCCGTTTCTCCTGGCTGATGCCTTTTTGGTACATATCCATGACGCGTCTCCTTTTAGCGGTAAAACCCTTTGCCGGTTTTGGCCAAATTCACTAAGTAACCGCACGGCGCGAACCGCGGCGAACCGGTCTTCTCTTTCATTTTTTCCAAGGCCTCCACGATCTTCGCGCCGCCGACGGTGTCGGCGTAGCGCAAAAGGCCTCCGCGGAACGGCGGAAAACCCGTGCCCATGATCATGCCGATGTCCACGTCCGAAGCCTCCCGGCAGATCTTCTCTTCCAAGCACAGGGCGGCCTCGTTCACCATTTTAAAGAGCATCCTCTGCAAAATTTCTTTGCCGCCCATGGCCGACTCCGGCCTCTGCGGCAAGAGGGTGTACACCCCGGGGTTCGGGCGGCGCTTTTTCCTCTCGTGGATGTAGAAGCCGCGCCCGGATTTCTTCCCCAGCCATCCGTGCTCGTGGATGGCCTTAAAGATATGGCTCACCTTCATCCTCTCGCCGAAATGCGCTTCCAGGAGCGCGGCCACTTTGTAGCCCACGTCCAGGCCGATCTCGTCCATCAGGATGAACGCCCCCATCGGCATCCCGAAATCCAGCAAGACGTCGTCGATCTTCTCGAAGCGCACGCCTTCCTCCAGGAGGAGCCCGGCTTCGTTCAGATACGGCAGCAGGATCCGGTTCACGAGGAACCCGCATTCGTCTTTCACCACGATCGGCGTTTTCCCGAGGGCTTTCGAAAACTCCACCAGCGTGGCGATCGTCTCGTCCGAGGTCTTCGCCGCGCGGATCACTTCCACCAAAGGCATCCGGTGCACGGGGTTGAAGTAGTGCATCCCCACGGCGCGCTCGGGCGCCGCGCCCAGCGCCTCCGCCATTTCCGTCACGGACAGGCAGGAGGTGTTGGAGGCGATGATCGCCCCCGGTTTCACCTGTGAGGCCACCTCTTTCCAAACGATCTTTTTGATTTTCATATCTTCCACCACGGCCTCGATCACCAGGTCCGCGTTCGAAAAACCGCTGTAGTCGGCGGTGGGGGAAATCAGGCCCATCCCCAGCGCGGCTTGGTTGGGCCGCATGCGCCGTTTTTTGACGGCGCCGTAAAACACGTCCCAGGCTTGCCGGAGCCCGCGCCCGAGGGCCCCGAGGTTGATGTCTTTCATCCGCACGGGATGGCCCCGGTGGCTCAACAGCTGGGCGATGCCCCCGCCCATCACCCCCGCGCCCAAAACGGCGCATTTGCCGATGGGCCGGGGCGCGGCCTCCACCCATTTGGCTTTTTTGTATTTCTCCATCATGTAGAAAACGGAAATCAGGTTCTTTGAGATCTCGCCGGAGGCCACCTGGCCGAAGGCCTTGGCCTCCCTTTGATAAGCCTCGTCAGAGGCGCCTCGCGCCCCGCGTGCCGCCGGATAGTTCCCGGCGACCGTTTCAAGCGCTTTCAGCACCGCGGGGTATTGGCCCTTAGTGTTCTTCCAGACGAACTTTTGCGTTTGGCTTTTTAAAAGGGCGCGGCCCAGCGGATTTTTGTCCAGGAAAACGTCACTGAAGCCTTTCAGCTTCGGCCCGTAATGCCGCCGCTTCCCCTTCATTTTCGAAAGGAGCTCCATCCCTTCCGTCAGAAGCCGCTGGGAGCTGGCCAGCCCGTCCACGAGCCCGATTTTCAGCGCCGCCTGGGCGGAGACGGGGTTTCCGGAGAGGATCATCTCCAGGCCTTTGCGCAGGCCCACCAGGCGCGGAAGCCTCACCGTGCCCCCGAAGCCGGGGATCACCCCGAGCTTCACTTCCGGCAGCCCCATGCGCACTTTGTCGCTGTGCGCGGCCAAGCGGTAGTCGCAGGCCAGGGCCAGCTCCATGCCGCCGCCGAGGCAGGCCCCGTTGATCAAAGCCACCGACGGGAGAGGGAGGTCCTCCAGCGCCGAAAATATTTTCTGGCCCGCCCGCGCTTTCTGCTCGGCTTCGGCCGGAGAGGAGATCTTCTCGATTTCCTTGATGTCCGCCCCCGCGATAAAAATGTCGGGTTTCTGGCTGAGGAGGACCAAACCTTTCAACGCCTTTCCTTCGCTGTCTTGCCGGGCGCGCAGTTGCGCCAAAATTCCTTCCAGCTCTGCCATGCTCTCGCTGGAGAGAACGTTGACTTTCGAGTCCGGCTGGTCGAATTCAACAACGGCGAAACCGTTTTCAAATCGGAGTTTGAGGTTATGTGTCATGGCCATCACCTTTCCAGAAGGACGGCCGCGCCCTGGCCGCCCCCGATGCAAAGGGAAATCAGGCCCAGGCGGAGGTTCCTTCGCTTCATCTCCCGCAGCAGCGTGAGGATCAGCCGGTTGCCCGTCGTGCCGACGGGGTGGCCGAGGGCGATGGAACCGCCGTTCACGTTCAGGATGTCCCGGTTGATCTTGCCGACGCCGTCCTTTTCCATCTGCCGCTCACAGGCGATCACTTGCGCGGCGAAAGCCTCGTTGATCTCCAGAAGTTCGATGTCTTTCAGTTTCAAATCCGTTTTTTTCAGCAGCTCGGCGATGGCGTAGGCCGGGCCGATGCCCATCCGGCTGGGGTCGACGCCGACGTAGGTGTAGGCGCGCAAATACCCGAGGGGGGTATACCCCATCGACTTGGCCAGCTCCTCTTTCATCATGAGGAGCGCGCAGGCCCCGTCGGTCACCTGGCAGGAGTTCCCCACGGTCACCGTGCCGGTGGCGCGGTCGAAATAGGGCCGCATCTTGGCCAGGTCTTCCAGGGAGAGGTTCTCCCGCACGCCGTTGTCCTCGGTCACCGCCTTTTCGAATTTGGGCGGCACATGCACGGGCACGATTTCTTCTTTCAGCTTCGCCCGGGCCGCCTGGACGCGCTTGTGGCTGGTGAGGGCGAACTCGTCCTGCTCCGCGCGGGTGAGGCCGTATTCTTTCGCCAGCACCTCGGCGGTCTGCCCCATGTTGAGCCCGCACGTGGGGTCCGACAAGCCGAGCGTCAAACCGACCTCGGGCTTCAAGAGGTGGCGGGGGCGGAATTTCAGGAAGCAGGCCAGTTTCTCGGTGAGGGTCCTGGCCTTGGAGAGTTGAAGGAAAATCTTCGTCGCCTCGCGGTTGTAGAAGAGGGGGATGTTGGACATGGATTCCGTTCCCCCGGCGATCACGACCTCGTCCAGCCCCGCCTGGATTTTCTCCGCCGCGCTCGTGGCCGACTCGATGCCGGAGGCGCAGTTGCGCGAAAGTGTATAGGCGCGCTTTTCCTTGGGGATGCCGACCAAAAGGGAGATCACCCGGGCCACGTTGCTCGCCTCCGGCGGCTGGGCCACCTCGCCGAAGATCACTTCGTCCACCCGCATCGGGTCCAGGGCTGTTTACTCTAACAGCTCCCGCACCACGATGCGCCCCAGCTCCTGCGCGGGGATGTCCATGAAATCCGTCCAGGCC
>JACQPF010000250.1 GCA_016207625.1 Elusimicrobiota bacterium
CATCGGTAGCGCCTCATCTTTGGATCACCAATTTGATCAAGTCGTCCTCCCCGTCCCCCTCCAAGCGGACGAAGTACACCCCGCTCACCACTTCTTCGCCCGACGTGTTTTTAGCGTCCCAGTCCACTTGCCCGTTGACGTCCGCCCGGATCTCCCGGATGAGTTCACCCAAGAGCGAGTAAATTCGGATTTGAGCATCGGCCGGAAGCCGGTCGAACCGAACGGATCGATGCCCCAAACTCGGGCGGAAAGGGTTGGGATAGGCCACCGCGCCCGACACCGTGTTTGCGGGCGCCAGTTGCATGACTTGGAATACAGAGAGATGGCTTGTTTCTCCCACCACGCGGTTCATAGACGGATATGAAGTGGAGTTCAGGGGCACCCATTGCCGGGAGGATGCGTCATAGCGCGCCAGAACGAATTGGGCCTTGTTCAGGTCCGCGACCTCCTCGTTTCGATACGTCACGTCCAGAACGACGGGCTTGAGAGGTTGAAGCGGCCTGTCGAGGAGGATCTCGAATCCGACGCCTGTTTTTGTCAAACGCGAGCCAGGCGGCGGATCGACAAAGGGCGGCGGGGTTTGCACGGTCAGGATCAAGGGTTCTGAAAAGGTCCCGGAAGCGATTTGAATGGAAAGGGGCCCTGAGGCGAGGTCGCGGGTCAGGACCCACGCCTGGCCGGGGTCGATGAAGCTGGCGGAAGGCGGCAGAGCGGGGGTAAAGAGGTTGACGGTGGCCGCTTGCGTGTTGGAGATCCCATCGCCGTTCACCGATTGGATCCTTAGGGAATATGTCGTGCCGTCCGTCAACCCGGAGAACGCGGCGCTGGTGACGGACACCTCTTGCTGGGAAACAAGCCGGCCCGCGGCTTCGAGATCGGCTTGGTAGGCCGTGCCGGGCGGGTTTCCATTGGCGTCCCAGCCGGCCGCGAGGGAAATGGGGTTTAACGTGATGAGATGGATCGCCCCGGGAGGATTGGCGAGAGTGTGCCGGGTGTCCGGAGAGGAATCCGCCTGGGATGTGGCGTTGAAGGCGGAGACCCGGCGGGTGTAGGGCGTATTGATGGAAAGGCCGGCTTCCCTCCAGAAAGTGGTTCCGGCGGGCAAATCTCCGGAGAGGTTTTGTCCGTCCGTCGAGAGGACGCGATAACCGGCGGCCTGGGCGGTGGTTGACCAAGACCAGACAATAGTGGCCGTGTCCTGAGCGATCCCGGAAAACGCGGTCGGTGTGCTCACCGCTTGGGTCGCCTGGGAAGGGACGGAAACCTCGGCGAAGGAGGACGGCGCTTGGGACGTGTTGTTGAAGGCCGTGACTCGGCGCCTGTAGGTCGTTCCGGTGGAAAGGCCGGTCTCCAGCCAAGACGTTGTATCGGCCGACAGGTTGCCGGACAGGCTCGTTTCGTTTTGCGATTCGACCCGATACCCGCGCTCACCGCTCACATCCGTCCATGTCCAGAGGACGCTGGCGAGATCCTGAAGCGCTCCCGAGAAGTCGGCGGGGGGCGAGAGGGGAGGATCCGGCAACGGAGGGGTGGAAACTGTGGCGAGGGCTGAGCCGGCCTGTGAATTGTTGTTGAAGGCCACCACGCGCCGGGAGTAAGGGGTGCCGGGAGAGAGGTTCGTTTCCCCCCAAGACGTGACGTTGGCCGCCAGGTCGCCGGACAGGTTGTCCCCGCTCTCGGACATCACTCGGAAGCCTCTCTCTCCGGAGACATCCGACCAGCTCCAAACGATCGTGGTCGGGTTTTGCGGGAGCCCGTTGAAATTGGCCGGCGGCTCCACTTGCGGGTCCGGCGCCGGAGGCGTGGTGGCGGCCGCGGGGGAAGAAGGGGATTGGAAGTCTTTGTTGAACGCCACCACGCGCCGGGTGTAACTGGTGTTGGGGGTGAGGCCTGTCTCTTCCCAAGAGGTCGTGTTGGGGGATAATTTGCCGGAGAGGTTCGCCCCGTCTACGGATTCCACGCGGTATCCTTTTTCTTTATCGACGTCCGTCCAAGTCCAAAGGAGGCTGGTCGGGCTCAAGGGGCGTCCCGTGAAATTCCCCGGTGGGTCCAAGGGAGGATCCGGATCGGCGGGCGTCGTGGCGGAAGCCGTTGGAGAGGTGGCCTGCGAGCTGTTGTTAAAGGCCGTCACGCGGCGCGTATACGTTTGTTCGGGGGTCAGCCCGGTTTCAGACCAGGAATGCGTGCCCGCCGGCAAATCCCCGGACAGGTTCGCTCCGGTCTCCGATTCTACGCGATATCCCCTCTCGCCGCTGATGTCCGACCAGGTCCATTCGATGCGGGTGGGACTCTCGGCGCGGCCGGAGAAATCGGCCGGGGGCGAGAGCGGAGGGTCGGGATCGGGCTTCGTGGCGGCCGTCCCCGGAAGAGAGGCGGTCGTGGAGCTCCCGTTGAAGGCCACGACGCGCCTCGTGTAGCTCGTGTCGGGAGAAAGGCCGGTCTCCTCCCACACCGCCGTGTTGGCGGGAAGGTCCCCGGATAAGTTGGTGCCGTCCAGCGCCTCGACGCGATAGCCGAGTTCGCCGTCGATGTCGGACCAGCTCCATCGAATGCTGGACGGGCCGAGGGCTTCGCCGGAGAAGCGAGTGATGAACAGGAAATCGTCCGCGCGGGTATGAACTCCGGCAGAGATCAGAGGAAGGGATAAGAGAAGCCGCCAGGCAAGAGAACGACCGTTCATCCAGGAGGGCATTCGTCCCTCACGATTGTCGGGGGCCGAGAAAGGGGCGTCAGGGGGACCTGTCCGGCTTCTGCGCCGCCGTAGTGGTAAAGCCGAACGCGGAACAGGCAGCCAACAGAAATATTCTACTTTAACCGCTCGAACGATGCAAAGACGCTCTTAGAGTTCGTTAGCCCTTTCCGCAGAGCTCCAAGGACAACGGCGGTCCGGAGGACCGACTGCCCCGTTAGCCCTTTCCGCTAAAATGAATAGTTCAGCATGGCGCCCACGGTTTGCTCGTTGATGAGATGGATTTCAAGGCCCAGAGTCCAGGGTTCGTTGGGGACGAAGGCCAGGCCGAAGTATCCTCCATAGGCGTCATCTTGTTCAATGTCGGATTCCGAGCCGGCGACTTCCAGCGTGATGTCGGACCGGATCAGGGAGACTCCGGCATAAACGCTCAAAGGCTCATCGATGGGAAAGGAGATGCCTCCCGCGGCGGTTCCCTCCAGCCACGTGACGTCGCTGTCGACGCCGCCTTCATCCTGTTCCCCCTGGATCCAGTCCCCTGCGATTTGCAGGCCCAGGTAAAAAGGCCCCAAGGGCTCCGGCGGGGACCATCGGGCCCCGACGCCCAGCCCCCAGAGGGCCGGATTGAAGCCGCTTCCTTCAAAGTTCAGGCGGGAGGTTTGGGGGATCCCTCGGATGAAAACTCCGAAACTATGAGCGGTGCCTTCGGTGTATTGAAGATAAAACCTATGGAAGGCGAGCTCCACCTCCCGGTTGCCCGGCCCTTCGACGTCCTTGGTCCCATCGTCATAGACGAACTTGACGGAGGAATAGTCGTCGTCCAAAGGCTCTCCGGGGTTGCCAAGCCAGAATGCCTGCAGCGACGGGGATCGGATGAGGAAGAAAAGCGAAAAAACGAGAAGGGATTTGATCATGGTTCCTCCTTGGGCTGGCCCGGGAACTGCTTCATGAGAGACTCGACGGCTCCTTGAACGGCGGAGTCCAGGTCCAGCCCTTCATACGTGACGGAATGGCTCCAGAGCGCTTCCCGGCTCTGCGGGTCCATCAGTTTGGCCGAGAGGGAGACGGTCGCGTTGGAGACGAACACTTGGGATTCCTCCAGCCCCGGCACGCCGAGCGAGGGGTAGACGTTCCGGCCCGACAGCTCCACCGGCGTGACGAGGATGATGTCGTCGCGGAGCTCGTTGTCCCTGGGATCGAACGGCACAAGGTATTGCTTGTCCGGCTGGAACCGGGAGACGGTGATGTCCAGATACGCGTCCTCCCCGCGCAGAGAGGCGGGAGAAGAGGCCACCGTCACGCGATACCCATTCTGCAGCAAGTGCCGGACCACCTCGTCGGTGACGGCGTTTTTTTCCTCCCGGTTCTGGTCGATGACGGCGATGGAGCGAATGCCCGTGAAATCAACGCCGGGTTTCATGGCCATGCGCGGGGCCTGACAGGACGCGAGCCAGAGAGCGGCCAGTGAGGTATAGATAGGAAATTTTCTCATGGCACCTCCCCCTAAAAGGACGGTCCGATGGAGAAATAGAACGCCCATCGGTCGGCATCCGTGCGCTTGGCGGCCTCCAGGTTGAGCGAGAGGAAAAACCTCTGCAGGATGAAGGTCGGCACGCGCAGTCCCGCTCCGACCGAGTTCCGCAGGCGCGATGACCGGACCTCCGTCAAACTCTCGGAGCGCGCCCAACC
>JACQPF010000243.1 GCA_016207625.1 Elusimicrobiota bacterium
CATCACGCCGCCCGCGGCCGCCTTCTCGGCCAGGTCGTTGATGCACCGCTCAAACTCCCGCTTCTCCCGCGTTCCGTTCACGATCTGCCCCGGGCTGGCGGCCTCATTCCAATGGCAGGAGGGATAAGAGGAGAGGTTGCTTTCCAAATCCGGGACGACATAATCACAGTCCCCGCAGGCCGGGCTGGACAAATACGATTCTCCGGCCTGGCAAACGTTGTCGTTGTTGCAGCCCGAAGTCGTCAAGATTCGAAGGTTTCGGGGAGGGGCGGGCTGGACCGCGTGAAGGGCCGCAGGGAGAAAGCCCGCGACAAGAACGGTCGCAACAATCATCCGGTGGATCGGCATGTTCTCTGACCTCATTTGACGACGAGCATTTTTTGATAAATCCATCGACCGTCTTTTTGACGGATTTTGGCGATGTAGAGTCCGGCGGGGACAAGGCGCCCGCTTTTGTCCTGGCCGTTCCAGGAAAGCGATGAGGAGAACTCATCCGCGGCGGCGTGGAAAATGTCTCTCCCGTCAAAATCAAAAATAAAGAGCTCAAAAACCTCCGCGCCGAAGACAGCCACATCGTTGATTCCGTCTTGGAGGGCCGGAGAGAGAATGGTCTCTTCGGCGCGGGCCCCCGCCGGGCTCTTTTTCCCTTCCATCACGGCGAAGAGGGAGAAATGGGTCACTTGGACCGTCACCGTGTTCCGCTCCGCGTCCACCAACCCGCCGATCGTCCTCCAAGAGGAGCCGTCGAACCAGCCCGCCTGCAGGTTCCGTTCGTCGATCGACGTGCCGTCCACGAGACCGTCTCCATCGGCGATTCCGTCCCCGTCCGCGTCCGGGCCGTCCGCGTCGTTGTAGGGCAGGGTGAGGGTCGCGGGGTTTTGAAAGACGGTGTTCGCCCGGCCCGGAATGGAAATGTCGTACGCGGAAACGAGCCCCTCCGGCGGCGCCGACAGCGCGCGGACGTCCGGCTCGGACAAGCTGCTGATTTCCACTTCCGAGACCTCCGCGTTGTCCGGAAGCTTGACCCGGAGGTCCCGTTCCCGCACGTTTCCGGTCCGGATCTCAAAGAGATTTCCTTCCAGCTTCCTGAGGCGCGCCTTGGCGGAAAACGACACGGTTTGCTCCGCGGTCCTCGATTTTTCGCCCGTCGCTTTGTGAGTCATTTCGCAGGCAAACCGCAGCACGCCGGAGGACATGTTCATATCTTTCGTGTGAAGGCGTGAAACCAGAAAACCGTTCGGATTCCATTCCATCGACACGGAGCCGGTGAGGTCTCCCCCGAGCTCGTTGGAATACACGAGGGCGAAGGCGAGGTCCTCCAGCGCGCTTTGCGAAACCGCTTCCGCCGCGCCTTCCCCTCCGTCGGCGGGGGCCAATCCCGCCCGGAAAAGGAAAACGCCGCCCGGAAGATAAGAGGCGGCGGTGTCCGGCGCGAGATGGAAACGCGGCAGACGCCTCGCCGAAAGGCTGGGGCTCGCCGCGGCGGGACCCCCGAAATAGACCACGACCTCAGCCGGCTGGGAACCCGTGTCGACATTGAAGCCGGATTCGGCGCCCGCCCCGTTGAAAGCCGTCAACCGAAAATAATAGGTGGTGTTCGCCGAAAGAGAACCGGCGTCGACGCTGAGTTCGGGGAGAGAAACCGTTTTCTTGACCACCGCGGGATCGTTCCGGACCTGCTGGACGGAGTAAGACAGAAGCGAATAGGTCGATTGATACAACCGGTACCCCGCCAGGTCCGCCTCGCTGTTGGCGTCCCAAGCCAATGTGGCCGCGGCCGCCCAGCCGGACCGCCCGCCGGAGCAGAGAAGCGCGACGATGCCCCAAACAGCCAGGGACTTTTTCATTTCGTTCCCTTCTTCCCGCGGGATCCGAACCGGTGCGTGAGGCTCATCCGGTGGGACCCCGCGTTGTCGTCCATGAGGTTTCTTTTAAAGACGACCGCGTAGTCCAGCCTCATCGAGCGGAAATGCAAGCCGAAGCCCCCGGTGATTTCCAAGGGAGTGACTCCCGCGCGCGCCAAGAAGCGGTTTTTGGCGAACGCCTGCTCGATCCCGAAAATCGGCAACAGCCGGTTCCCGCCGATTCGATCCGCGGCGCGGCGGACCAAAAGGTCTCCATAAGTTTTAAGCCCGAGGCCCGCCATTTCAAGCAGGAGGCCGCCTTGGATTTCCCGCGGGAGCCGGTCTTCGTTGACGAGGCCCATGTCGGGTTCGTTGAGGTTCCTCGCGGTCCCGCCCAGTTGAAAGGACCGGCCCAGGGAAAAAATCACTCCCGCGTCATAGGCCATGGCGCTTCGGGAGAAGCCGTTTTTGAAAACAGGGTCCCGGGCGGCTTTCTCGTTGGACCCGATGAGGTAAGAATGGGTGATGTGCCGGCCCGTGACGCCGGCCTGCGCCCAGCGGCCCAGGCGGAAGGCGTAAGAAGCCGCCAGGGCGCGTTCTTGAATGAGGGAGGAGGCGCGGAAGACGGCGGCGCCTGCGCCGAAGGTCCCCAGAGCGGAAGGCACGGCGAGGGCCGTGTAGGCCGTTTGAATGTCCATGTCCGGAAGACCGACCAGGGACTTTTCGTACATCATGGAAAGTTCAGTCGAGGAGATCCCGGAGGCTCCCGCCGGGTTCCCGAACACGGCGAAGGATTCGCCTTCCGAAGCCAAATAGGCGTTGCCCATGGCCGCGGCCCGCGCGCTGTGGATTCGCGCCTGAAAAGCCGCCTGGCCCTGTGCAACACCGGCCGTCAGAAAAATCATGGTTGCGCCAAGAATTCGTCTCATGTTGATCTCCACTGTAAGCATAGCCGCAGACGCTCAAGCCATGCGCAAAGGG
>JACQPF010000019.1 GCA_016207625.1 Elusimicrobiota bacterium
AGGCAGCAGTTGCCCGCACCCCGGCCGATGCCGTTGATCGTGGCGTCAAGCATGTTGACTCCGTCGATGATCGACTGCTGGGTGTTGGAATAGGCCAGTTGGATGTTGTTGTGCCCGTGGAACCCCAGCTTTTCCCGGGGCACGTATTTGCTGTACAGGTTGAGGTAATAGGTCACCTGCTCCGAATAAAAGGCGCCGTAACTGTCCACCAAATAGAGGGTATCCACTTCCGGCACTTTGGCCACGCCTTCCAACGCCTCGATCAAGTCCGATTCGATGGCCGCCGACACCGCCATGATGTTGAGGGAAGTCATGTACCCCTTGTCCTTGGTGCGCTTCACCAGGTCCAAGCCCTTGTCGATCTGCGGCACGTAACAGGCCGTGCGGATCATGTCCACCGGGCTGTTTTTCTTGTCGGGAAGGTTCGAGATGTCGACCCGGCCCACGTCCAGCATGACGGCGATTTTCGGCCGATAAGGGCCGTTGTGGCTGTCCACGATCCGCTTCACCAGGTCTTCCTCGCAGAAGTTCCAGGGGCCGAATTTGCTTCGGGGATAATCCTTGCTCTCCACGAGGCGCTTGCCCAACTCGATGAAATCCACGCCGGATTCGCAAATGGCGCGGTAGACGGCCTTCACAAAATCCTCGGAGAATTGGTAGTTGTTGATCAGCCCGCCGTCGCGGATGGTGCAATCCAGAACTTTGATCTCTTTTCGGAACATGCGTACACCTCGTTGTCGTTCAGAATAAATAAAATATAATCGATCTGCGCCCCAAAGTCCATGAGTTTTTCAATCCGTCCGGGGCGGGCCTGAACGGAGGACGATCCTCTGGACCTCGCCCGGCAGGAACAGGCGCATGGGCGGCCCCCACGTGCCCGTGCCCCGGGAAACCACCAGCGTCATGGCTTTAATGTCGTAGCGGCCCGCGATGTAGGGATAGTACCGCTTGACGATGTAGTTGAACGGCCAAATTTGCCCGTCATGGGTGTGCCCGCAGAGCATCAGGTCCGCTCCGCGCTCGGCGGCTTCTTCAACGAGGAGCGGGCTGTGGCTCAACAGGATGGTCGGTCCCTCCGGACGGTGGGCCAAAGCCGCCGCCATGGGATCATCCTCCAACCCGAATTGTTTTCGGGCCGTCAGGTCGTCCACTCCGGCGATGTTCAGGCCGGGCGCGATTTGCGCGGTGCGGTCCCGAAGAGCTTCGAAACCCGCCGATTCGATGACCTGAAGGCTGCGGCTCAACCCCGCGTAGAATTCATGGTTCCCCGTGACGAACCAAACGCCCAGGGGAGCTTGAAACCGTTTTAAGAGAGGCGCGTAGGATTCCACTTGGGCGGCGTTGCCGTCCACCAGGTCGCCCGTGATGACGAGGATGTCCGGGCGAAGCGTCTCCACTTGTTTAAGGATCCGGCCCAGCCAACGCTCGCGCAACAGCGTTCCCAAATGAAGGTCGGTCAATTGGACCAGGACTTTCCCGTCCAGGTCTTGGGGAAGCCCCGGAAGGACGACCTCGTGGTTCCGCACCACCGGCAAACGCAGGCCCTGCGCCAGGGCGACCACGGACAACACCCCCGCGACGCCCAAGGCGGCCCACCGGGCTTTGAACGCCAGCCTCGGCAGGAACCGGCCAAACCCCGTCAAGACATCGGCGGTCAAGAGAGAAGACAAGGATAAAAAAAGCACCCCCATCCAGAGGGCGCCCACGAGTTCCAGCGGATAGGCGGCCGGAGCTCCCCGGCCCGACGCCAAGAGCCGCCCCAGCGGGTAACTGGCCCACAGCACAAAACAAGCCGACAACAACGCCCGGTGCGCGGCGGGCGAATGAAAGCCGGGAAGGGCCCAGACGCGCGTGATCACGTAAACGTGCATCCCCGTCCATAGGCCCAAGACAACCGACAAAAAAATAATGAACCGATGCGTGTCGTTCATTGTTACCAATAGATTACTTTTATGGACGCTGGGAAGGCAAGGAGGAAGGCGTCAGCGGACGAGGCCGAACTTCGTGTGGTGGGTGTCGCTGTCGGTTTCCGTTACGCAATAGTAGAATCCGGAAGGCATGTTTTGGCCGAACTCATCTTTCCCGTCCCAGGACAACCGGCCCAGGCCGTCCGCCCCAGCGCCTCCGGCCGGGAAGTTCCATTCCCGCACCTTGACCCAATCGTGGGTGTAGACGACGACCTTCGCCGGAGAGGCGCTTGGCACGGTGAAACGGATGCTCAGCGGTCCTTCTTTCGGAAGGAAAGGGCTGGGATAGACGATGGTGTCTCCGACGAAGGGGTATTCGATGGTGATGGTGTCCACGGAAGAAGAGAGGAAGGGCCGAAGGGCGTCCCGCACAATGATTTGGTGAGGCCCGCGGGAATACAGCGTCAAGGGGACTTCGGCTTCTCCCGTCAGAGCGCTTCCGTCCGCCGGGAGGAGGTCCGTATCGGCGGAAGGAATTACTTCAAAACGCAGCGCGCCGTCGAATCCGCGCACGGGGTTGTTGTAGGCGTCACGGACCTTCACCTTCGCCAAAAACGGCGCTCCCGCCGCCTCCCGGTCCGGAACTGCGACGGACAAACGCTCAACAGACCCGCTGGCCACGTCAAAAGGATTGCTGATCACCGTGATGAACGGGACGTCCCCCGACGAGGGCTCATAGAGCACGGCCAACCGCCGGCTTTCCTCCGCCAGGAACAAGGTGACGGTGAAAGTGGCGGCGTACACGGCGTCCACACCCCAGACCTGAGACGGCGAATAACGAGGTCCGAAGGACGAACCCCCCGGCTCGCCGCGTGAAGCGCCGGGCGCGGACCCATAGGCCCCGAAAAGGCGAACGGAGCCTTCGGACACGAAGGGACGGCCGGACGAATCAAGGCCTCTGCGCACATAGACGAGGAACGGCACCCCGGCCGTCTGAGGGGAAGGGATACGGTCGATCGTGATGGTCGAGGTGGGCAGGACGGCCTCGTAGGCGGCCCGGTTCTCCATCCCCCAATGAAAGTCTTCGGCGTAGCGCCGCGGAGGCCCCGGCCACCACTGGAAATACGTTGTGCCGGAGGGCGGCGGTGGGAACCCTTCGGCGCGAGAGGCCGGGCGGGCGCTTGCGGTGATTGTGAGGGTATGGATTCCAGAAAAAGTCGGCGACTGCCCGCTGGAGGAGGCCTGCGTGGTCTCGGCGGATGCGGGATCAACAGCCTCGGCAAAAGACGGGCCGGACCCAAACAGGCAGAGAACAGCGGCGAGCAGCCCGAACACGCGCGCGCGAACCATTTTTACCTCCAGGAATCAGATCCTGCGCGTTTTCTCCGACCGGGCGCGGGATCGTCGCCAGAGGACTCCTCCGCGGAATCCATCCAATCCGATTCGGCTTTCAGTTGTTCATGGTTCGCTTGCCGGAGCGCCCTCTGATGGGCCGCCGGCTCGGACAGCCCCAGGAGCCAGGAAAGAGAAACGGTGTGCAATTGGGCGTAGGCTCTATTCACCAGGCCGTAATCCAGCCGGAAGGTGTGCCGGCTACGGGCGAATTCCGTTCCCAAGCCGAAACTCGGGCGGCCTTCCTGGTAGCCTCCCCGGAGAGCGAACATGCCCAGCCCGTACTCCACCCCAAAGAAATGATGGGTTTCTCCGGCTGGATAGCGGGCGACATCCCAACCCACGGACGTCCGGCCCGTCAAAAATCCGACCCGGTTCGGCCATTCGTAACCCAGCCCCGCCCGCACCACCGGCCGGTTGACCGTCTCTTCCGCCAAGGACATCCTCAACGGCACCAATTCTTGATAGGTCGCCCCGACGTTGATCTTCTGATTTTGAAAAACGGTAAACTGCTTGAAGAGGCCCCCGTCCACGCCGTAACCGTTCCCGGACAGTTTTTCAATTTGCTTTTGGCGGAAACGCAGGGTGAATCCGCCCATCAAACCCAATTGCGGCCAGAGGACGCGGCCATACCCCAACGCAAAAGCCTGGTCGGTGGCTTTATATTGGAAAGGCGCGTCCAACTCCGTGCGCCGCCCCGTGATGTCTCCCGAATCCAACCGCATGTAGGCGGCCGAAAACGTCCCAAAGTTTTTGACCGACAAACCCGTGACGGCGGTGGAATAAAAGTGAGAGCCCAACTCCAGGTTGGAAGTGAACAAATGAACCCCCACCAACCGCAGGCTCGGCAGAGCCCCGGGGTTATAAATCATGGAATTGGGATCGTTGGAATTCGCGACCCCGGTTCGTCCGACCACCAAAGCGGTGACGCCGAACCGGTCAACGGCGGATTTTTCAACGACTTTGAGGGGTTGTGCGGAGGATGGGGAGCCGGAAAGGAGCATGGCAACCGACATGAGAACTCGGAAAGGGATCCTTGGCGCAGCGTTTGTCATTGAGTTATCCCAGGGGAAGGACTGTCGCAAGCCCCACCTTTACTGTAGCGCCTTTGAAAGCGGGGGTGTATCAGATCCGGAGGATTCTGTTGTAGGACAACCCCCCCGCGCCTTGTCGGAATTTATGCGCATTGACCCCGCCGGATATAATTTTTATGATTTAAGGAGTAGGTTCTCCGAATGGACCTCTCGAGGGAGGGAAACCATGCACGTGAGAAATATAATGACGGAAAATCCCGCCTGCTGCACCCCTGAGACGAACCTCCAGGAAGTCGCCTCGCTGATGGTGGAATACGATTGCGGCGCCATCCCCGTTGTGAACGATTTGGAAGCCAAGAAACCGGTGGGGATCGTGACCGACCGCGATATCGTCTGCCGCGTCCTGGCCGAGGGCACCGACCCCCAGACGAAAACCGCCGGAGACTGCATGACGCGGCTGGTGATGACGGTCCAACAGGACACGCTCGTCGATGACTGCTGCGCCCGCATGGAGGAAAGCCGGATCCGCCGCGTCCCGGTGGTCGATGACCGCGGGGCCTGTTGCGGCATCGTCTCCCTGGCGGACGTGGCCCGGCACGCCCCGAAGCAACAGACCTTGAGGCTCCTCCGGGAAATCTCGCAGCCCTTCCGGACGACCTCCCGCATGGAGAGCGGCCGAACCGATTGATCGAAGCGGAAGCGAAAAAAATCGCCCTGACGGGCGATCGCCCGACCGGGCCTCTCCACCTCGGACACCTGGCCGGCTCCCTCTTGGAGCGCCTCAGGCTTCAGGAAGAAGCGGAACAGTATGTCCTCATTGCCGACGTCCAGGCGCTCACCGACCATTTCGATGAGCCCGATAAGATCCGGCGGAACGTCACGGATGTCCTGCTGGATTACCTGGCCGTGGGGCTGGACCCCGGCAAGACCACCTTCGTCCTCCAGTCCCAGGTCCCGGAAATCGCGGAGCTCAGCGTGTATTTCCTCAACCTCGTCACCCTCGCGCGCCTGGAGCGAAACCCCACCATAAAAGAGGAAATGAAACAAAAAAATTATAAGGCGAACGTCCCCGCCGGCTTCCTCACCTACCCCATCCATCAAGCGGCCGATATCGCGGCGTTCGGCGCGGAGCGGGTCCCGGTGGGGGAGGACCAGCTCCCCATGATCGAACTGGCGCGGGAGATCGTGCGCTCCTTCAACCGGATCTACGGCCCGACGCTGGCGGAGCCCCTGGCCGTCCTTTCGCGCGTGACGCGGCTGCCCGGCATAGACGGAAAAACCAAGATGAGCAAAACCTTGGGGAACGCGATCGACCTGAAGACGGAGGAGGAGGAGCTGTCACGGCGCGTCATGCGGATGTACACGGACCCGCGCAAGGTCCGCGCGACGGACCCCGGCCATGTGGAAGGGAACGTGGTGTTCGCCTACTTGGACGCGTTCGATCCCCAACGGGAAGAGTTGGAGACCCTCAAGGTCCATTACCGCCGGGGAAAAGTGGGAGATGTGGAGGTGAAGCGCAGACTCATCCGGGTGCTCAACGAGCTCCTCTCCCCGATCCGCGCGCGGCGGTCGGAATGGGAGGCCCGCCAAGCCCAGCTTCGGGACATCCTGCGCGAAGGCACCGAAAGGGGCCGCCGGAAGACTCAGCCCGTGATGGAGCGCGTGAGGAAAGCCCTCCGCGTCGATTTCTTTTCCGAGTGAAATGAATATAAATATTCGTGCTTATAATGGTTTTCCTTTGAGATCGTTTTCGAGGAGGCGGCCGATGACCTCGACGGCTCCTCCGCCGCTTCCCCGGGCCGTGACGAAATCCACCTGTTCCTTCAGCGCCGGAAGCGCGTCGGCCACCGCCGCGGAGCGTCCGCAGACGCGGAGG
>JACQPF010000244.1 GCA_016207625.1 Elusimicrobiota bacterium
CTTCATGGACGTGAACTACGCCTTCATCCCCTTCGGTGACGTGGGCAATACGCACCGGGTGAGCCTGGACTTCCGCTTCGACAAAAGGAACAAAGAGGATCTGTCCCTCGGGAAGCCGCAGATCACTCAGGAATTGAACGGCAGGAGAGGGAGCCGTTGATCTTTGAACGCAATCAAGGAGGAAATGCCATGCCGTCTCTTAAAAAGCAGCTGTCCCTTTTTCTGATCCTCGCCCAGGTCAACGGTTTTGCTCTGGCCGCTGTGCCCAAGCTGATCAGCTTCCAGGGCCGGCTTACGGACACCGCCGGGAACCCGATCGCCACGGCCCAATCCGTGGGCTTGAAGATCTACGATCAGGAAACCGACGGCACCCTGGTTTTCACAGAGACCCAAACCGTTACTCCCGACGCCAATGGCCTCTACAGCCTGCTCATTGGTTCCGTCGGTGACTTGAGCGGCGTGGACTTCGGCAGGTCCCTCTGGCTGGAGGTCGCCCTGGGAGACAACACGCTCTCGCCTCGCTACCGCTTGAGCTCGTCCCCTTATTCCCTCCGCGCCGCCAAGGCGGATTCCGTGGCCTGGGCGGACATCACAGGCGCCCCGACCCTGACCAGCGGCAACTTCGACAGCTCGACGATTAACACCTCGTCGATCACCGCCTCCCATGTCCTCGTTCAGCAAAATTCCGTCAACGAAAGCGGCCTCGTCTTGAAGCAGACCGCCGCAAGCCAAGACTCGCCGCGTCTCATATTCATGCGAAACAATGAGACCACCGGCAGTGCGATCTCCAGGACCTCCGACGGCCTTATGTTTAGGTATTACCCAGGTCCGGGGGTTGTTCCGGCAGGATATTCAAGTGTTTATCTCACCGATGCCGGAAGTTTGGGCCTCAGCAATAGTGATCCCGAAGCCCAGTTGGCCATCGGATCGCCGTACGCGCTGACGTTTGCGAATATAAATCAAATTATCAGCAAGGGAGCGGGAGCGACCCGGCTGGGAGTCGCTTCGATCTGGCAGAACGCTTACCCGTACAAGAACTCATTAGAGGTTGGTTACAAATGGACGGATACAGACGCCGATTTCGGCAGCCGCGGGATCGTTTTCAACGATGGAGAAGGGGATGCTGCAAAACCAGGGATCACGTTCTACGCCGACAACGTTGCGACGACGGCGGATACGGCGTTTACTCCAACGGCACGAATGACAATATTGAACAACGGCAACGTTGGCATCGGGACAACGAATCCCCAGAGCCCCCTGCAGGTGGGCGGCGAATTCATCCAGATTCCGGCCATCTCGGGCAATCCCCCGGAGCCCGAGGAGTGCAACGCCGCGGCGGAAGCGGGCCGGATGGTGTTCCGAACGGACAACAACACTCTCTACATTTGCAACGGGCTCGCGTGGATCTCTAAATAATCGCCAATCGATGATCGAAAAAAAAGCGGCGGGGGAAACCCCCGCCGCTTTTTTGTGCGTGTCGGACAATTCGGTTAGAACTTATAGCCCACTTGCATATTCAAGGCCAGCCGCGGGACGGCGGCGACGGGCGCCCGGGCGACGTTGCCGTCGTATTTCGGCACGTAAGCCTTCTTATCGAGCACGTTGTCGATTCCCACCGCCGCTTCCCAGGTCTTGCTGAATTCCGGAGTGGTCCGCACGTTCACGTTCACCAAGTTAAAGCCACCCGTTTTCTCCACACCGGGCAGGGTGTTGTAACGGCCGACGTAGCGGTCGTAGATGAAGCAATTCAACCGGTTGCCCCACACCAGGACGTTCACGCCGCCCCGGACGTTGTGGTCGACGATGGCGTAGAGGTTCTGGTTGAACAGGTCCAGGCGGTCGTTCGGCCTTGAGGCGGCGCCGCTGGTGCTTTCCTTCGTTTTCATCCCGCCCTTCACGAACCCGTAGACGGCGAACAGCTTCACCTTCTTGCTCACGTTCATGTCGGCCGTGATGTCAGTGCCATAAGTCCATCTCTCCCCCAAGTTGATCCAGCCGATGTCGTAGGGATAGGGCCAGGCGAGGTCGCTGTGGTATTGCACGATGAGATCCTCGGTCTGGTCGTAAAAGACGCTGGCGGTGACGCGCGCCTTCTCGGACAGGCGCTGTATGGCGTTCAATTCATAGAACGTCATCGTCTCCGGTTTCAGCGTGCCCGGCTTGGCGCCCAGGGTGCGGTTGATGCCCGGGTTCTGGCCCTGGCTCACCATGGACAGAGAATCCTGCTGGACATATCCTTTTCCGTAAAGGAACTTGAGCGTGGTGGTTCGCGCCGGGTCCCAAATAACGGACAGGCGCGGGGTGTAGACGTCGTTCTTGAAGAAGCTCCCATGCTCAAGGGTTACGCCGAGGACCGTCCGCAAGGTGGGGGAAAACGTCAGCTCGTTTTGGAACGTGCCGTTTAATATCCCCAAGTTCCGCTTGTCGTTGATGCCGGAATCCTTTCGTTGGGGCGTGACTCCGGCGGCTCCCTTGAACCCGTCCAGATAGGGCGTCATCCGGAGCGATTCATATGAGACGGCGGTCAGGATGTCCCATCGCCCCTCGACCGCTTTAATGCGGCTTTGCTGTTTGGCGGTGAACAGAACGTTGTCGAGCGTGGACCACTTCCGCTTATTGTCCAGATAACCGTTCATTTCGTCCCGTCGGTAGACTTGGTTCCCCACCGTGGTGTGGTGCGACACGCGGTCTCCGCCCCAGTCGTAACTCACGTAGGTGTTCGCCAGCTGTGTCCACATCTGGGTGGTCCAGTTCTGATAGTAGACGTAGGGCGAGAGGTCCGTGCCGATTTTGGACTGGTTGGTGTTCATGTAATAGAAGTCCACCGACAGGCCCTTGTCGTGCTTGGCGGCCAGGGTCACGTCGTAATTGGCCCAGGGGACGAAGAAGTCGCGGGAAACGTTCGGCGAGAACACCACGGTGTCGCTCTGCGGCGGGGTGGTGGCCATTTTCTTACGCAGGTCCCACCCGTAGACGTCAGGATATTCCTTGGCCAAATCACGGCCGTCGGACCGGGAGTGGAAGGCGGAAAGCATCACGTCCCACGCGCCCGTTTTCTTGCCGAGGAGGACGTTCAGGTCTCCCCGGTCCAGTGAAGCGCTGGGCCCGCTGCCGTAGAGGGCGGTGGTTTTGATCCCGTCGACGTTCTTGCCCTTCTTGGTGACGACGTTCAGCACGCCCGCGTAGGCGTTGCGTCCGTAGAGGGCGGCGTAGGGCCCGAGGAGGAACTCCACCCGCTCGATCTGTTCGACGGGAAACTTCCACAGGGCGTCAAAACGCATGTCGACGATGGAGTTGAGGGAATTGCCGTTCAGAAGCACCTTGAACTTCTCGGCGGCCAATATCCCCCGGACGTTGATGGCTTGGTAGATTTGCTCCTTATAGGTGTAATCCACGCCCGGCAAGTCCTTATAGACGTCGAAGAGGACTCGGTAGCCGCGGTTCTTCATTTCCTCGCCGGTCAGGGTGTAGACGTTCGCCGGGGCTTTGTCGACAGGTTCCTCCTGGGCGGACGCCACGACGACGCGCGGGATCTCCATGAACAACAGCTCCTCCTCCGTCCGGACGACAATCCCTTCATCCGCGGAAGCCACCGGCGCCATGTTCAACAACAGAGCGCACAACGAGACCACAACCAAGCTCTTTTCAAACATCTCTTCCTCCCCCAATGATGACCCTCTCCCGCGAAACGAGGGCGGGTCCTTCCCACGGATCACAGCGGTACGTTTATCGCTGGGACTGCTTGGCTTCCTCCTCGGCGAGCTTGTCGAAGGCTTTTTCGGCGTTGGCTTTGATGTGTTCGCGCACGGCCTCGCTCAGCTCCTTGGCTTCTCCCGCCAGGGTTTTGAGGTCATCCAGGTTGAGGGTGGCGAGGGAATAGAGGGTGCCTTTCTTGTCCTCGAAGCGGTCGATGACCTTCACGCCGCTCACGACGTTCGACGTGAACGTCTTAATGGTGTTCTCCACATACTGCTCTTCATTGGACTTCTGTTCGGGCGGCACGGATGTGGATGCCATATAATCCCGCATGAGAGAGGTGGAGATGGCGGACATTTGTTTAGAAATTTCCGCCAGGGCCCGGTTGTCCGCCGTGGTGCGGCGCAGGGCTTCCGAACGGATCCCCTCGGCGATGCCGACGCCGTATAGGACCTTTTGGTCTTTCTTAAAAGCGCCTGAGCCTTTCATCACCCAGTCCGGACGGCTGGCGCCGCAACCGGCCAAGATCACCGCCGCCATGAGAGCCGAACCCATCCATTTCGCAGTCGTTTCGAACATTAAGAGTCCTCCTGTCAGGTATTGAGATAAGGATAGCCGAGCGCGTCCGGTTTTCAAGCCTTTTCACGCCGCCTATTTGTCGCCGAAAATATATTTCGAAATGCGGTCCTGGGCCTCTTGGGCCAGGGCTTGCTCTCCTTTTTCCCGCGTGCGGATGTAGGCGGTGCCTTCCGTGATGTGGCCTTCCGACCCCGAGGGGGTGGAAGCGGACAGCACTTTGCCTCCGGGGGCCGCTTCCGACATCTCAAAAACGCCATTCCATTTAAAGAATTTCCAAGACGGATTGCCGCGGTCGAAGGGCTCGATGGCCAGCCGGCCTTTGACTTTCAGAACGGGATCATCAGGGGTGGAGGCGGCGTCAGCGGTTTCGCTCACCTTGAACCCCATCCGCGTGATGCGGTCTTTCAACGCGTCTTTCAGGCGGGAGTCCGTTTCCCCTTCCGCTTCGACAACGAATTGGATTTTCGCCAGGGATTCATCAAGGGATTTCTGGATTTCGGCTTCCGAGCCGTTCAAGGAAAGATCCGCCATGCCGGCCGGATCCACCACCCGGCGCCGGGCGGACAGTTCGCCCCGTTCACGGCACAGGCGGAGGGCTTGGGCGTACCCTTTCGCCTTCTCGATGGGCGTTGGGGCGGCCTTGGCTTGGGAGAGGCGCGCTTGGATGGCCTCTTCTTTCTCGGTGATCTGCGTGGAAAGCGTGCGCCGCAGGTTCGGCTTGTTCAGAACGGCCAAGGCGTATTGCTTGTTTTTCTTTTTGTCGAACCATGCGGCGGCGATCTGGACGCCTTCCAAGAGGCTGTCGGTGGTGACCTTCGTGCTCATTTCGCTCTCTTGGGTCCCGAGGGCGGGCCCGCGCCGGTTGTCGACGGAAGCGGACGATTCGGTCTGCGTGTCCGTGAGGCTCTGCTGGATGCGGGCCTGGAACACCTTGGAGATCTCCGCCCGGGCGTTGGAGCGCGCGCCGTCCAAATCCTTGGCCACGCCGACACCGGTGATGAACGTGCTGTCCGGATACGCCGGGTCCTGCCCGTTCACCCAAGCGGGCGCCTTCGCCGCCCAAAGGGAAACCGACAGGGACCACACACAAAAGACGGATGCAACACCGACGATAATTCTTTTCATGAGGCCTCCAGGGGTTACTGCGCCGTTCTGACCACCAAAAATTTCCGCTTGCCGGCCGCCACGCTCACGCCGCTCATCTCCCGCGTGGCCACGGTGTTCCCGTGCTCATCTTCAAACACCAGCACGATGTTGTGGTTTCCGGCCGGCAGCACCACGCGCGCCACGTCGATCTGGTCCGGCACGGTTTGCCAGGTGCGCTTGTCGGCCAGTTCCGTGGCGGTGTTGGCCACCTGCAAAATCTTTTTTGTGAGCCAGGCCATTCCCTCGCCCTGTGTCTTCTGAACCTCCACGGCGATCTTCCGGGAAAGGGCGTATTTCACGGCGGCCCGGGCGATGGTTTTGGCGCGGATCCGGGCGATGCGGTCCTGGAGGTTCCTTACCGCGATGGCGCCGATGTCCTCGGCGACTTCCGCCTCATGAGTCGCGAAAGTTCCTTCCGCTCGAACCGCCATCTTCTTGATCTGGTAAGGCGATCGCTCGTATTTCGGGAAGGCCAAGCGGATCATCTCGTCCGCCAGGATGGACCGCGCGATGGAGGCGGCTTGCTCCACTTGTTCCTGCTCTTGGCCTTCGGGCCGCACGGCGTTCACATAGCCCCAGCCCTGGAAGAATCCGATTTCAAAGAAAGAATCGATTTTCCGCGGGGGAAGCCCGTTGTAATGCAAGACCACCACTTCTCCGGCGTCTTTGGGCTGAGGACCGGTGATTTGGCCGCCCCAGCGTTTCTGGATTTGACGGACCTCTTCCTGGAACCCCAGGGCCTTGGCGGTCCGCAAAGCGTCTTGAACCAAGGCCTTGGGGGCGGAGACGCTGTAATCCCGACGGTATTTATCGTAGGCTTCCAGGGCCTTCCAGTAGGAAACGTAGGCGTCGTTGATCTCGCCTTGGTCCTCGTAGATCAGGCCCATGAGGTAGCGGATGAAAGCGTCCTCCGTGTAAATATTCTTATGGCCGAAATCCGTTTGAAGTTTGGTGAGGAGGAAATCGACCTGCCGCGCCTCGACGAGAGCTTCGCGGCCTTCTCCCAGGAAAATATAGTTGAGAGCGCTGAAGACATGGATGAGGGCCCGCTCGAAATCCTCGCCATAGTAGGGGCGCATGTTGTCGCTCACCAAGAACGTGGACGCCTCGGTGGTGATGCTTTTGGTGAACAACTCGGCAGAGAGGAGTTTCGCCTGCTCGAAGGCGGCGTTGCTTTCGACGTGTTTCCCTTCCAAGTGGAGGAGCATCCCCAGATCCAAATAATAGAGGAAGGCGTTCTTCTTGCCGTAGTGGGATTCTTTGGATTTTTGCACGAGGCCGGTCGCCTCGGAATATTGGCCGTTGACGAGGAAGCGGTTCATGTCTTGGAGAAGGGCACGAGGAGAGGCACAGGCTCCTAAAAAGAAGGCTCCTGTTAGGGAACAAACAAGAAGGCGCCGAAGGGTAATCATTTAAAGCGCTTTAATTTCCTTTAAGAAAGGGCAGCCGATAGGAAATCGACCTATCGGCTGCCCTTTGAAAGGCAAGCTAGAATTTCGTTTTGCTGTATTTGACTAATTTTTTGATCTTCTTCTGCCCGATCCAGGCTTTCTCGTTGGAGGCCATGTCGATAAGCTCCAACTCGGTTTGATAGTATTTCACCTGTTGTTTGCCGGCGGCATCCATGAGGGTATTGATCTGGCCTTTGATCATGTAGTCGGCGCCGTATTCCTGGCCCATGCTCTTCGCTGTTTCCAGGCTGGCGTTCTGGGCTTGGTCGAGGCGTTCCTCGCGGACTTCGTCGCGCTGTTCGCGCGAGGCGACGAATTTCACGCGGCCCGAATTGGTCAGTTCCCGCTCCAGATCCTTCACGAAGGTTTCGGTGTTGATGTGTTCGTGGCTTTTGTTGAGCACGGCGCCCACGATCACGCGAGGTTTCGCCTTCTTGGCGGAGACGAACTCCTCCAGCCAGGGACGCGCGAGGGCGTCCGTGACCATTTCATTGGCCACGAGGCGCGAGTCTGTGTCGTTCCAATTGCCGGAAAGGTCGATGGTTTCGTCCACTTCCGTTCGAGTCACTTTGGGGGTGGAGGCGCAGGCCGCCAGGGAAAACACGAAGGCGCCGACGCAGAGAAGACGGGAGAAGCCTGAAAAACGCAAAGACATGAAAGAACCTCCTTAAACATTAACAACGACAAGCAGGTGTTAGTGTAGTTGATCTAGGCTGTTTCCGCAAGATTTACGAGTTTTTTACAACTTGTTAATCCCCTGTTCCTGTCGTGTCCTTACACTGGTGGAGAAGAGGAAATTATTTTGTGGCGGTGGCCGGGCGTGGTATAATAGCCGGGCAGCCGTTTTAAAATCCGGAATGAGGTGCGCGATGGAAACGATCGAGCAAAGCCAGAAGACATGGGCGGAGGCGTTCTTACAAAAAATCCCTCTTTTTGAAAAGGGATCTCCGCAGGACATCCACAACTTGTCTCTCAGCATGCGCAAGCACACCTATGAAAAGGGAGACACCATCCTCTTCCAAGGGATCATCTCCCACCAGCTTTACCTGATCGCCAAGGGTTCGGTCACCGTGTATTCGCGCAAGGACAAAGTCACCCGCCTCATCGCCAGCCTCAACGAGGGCGATTACTTCGGCGAGATTTCCCTGGTGAAGAGCTGCGCGGCCACGGCCACCATCAAAGCGGCGACGATCGGCACCGAGATCTGGACCATCGACTACGAAGCGATCCTCAATGTCCTGAAGAGCCATCCCGAGGCCCGGGCGGACATGGAGGAAAAAATCCGTTTGCGAAACAAGAACCGCTTGGAAGTGTTTGAGAAAGAAAAGGAAAAGGATGCGTTGCCGGCCCCGTCTTTGGCCGTCCCATCGAC
>JACQPF010000246.1 GCA_016207625.1 Elusimicrobiota bacterium
AACACGTTGATGCTGTACATAACCACGAGGAGTCTCACCGATCCTCCCGAATAGAACAGCACGGCCAGAGCGGCCAGCCCGATGACCAGGATTCCGTCTTTAATGACAAGACGATCGGACAGGTTCATGAACCGGCGGGGCAGCCAACTGTCGGCGGCCATGTTGGACATCACCCGGGGCCCGTCCAAAAACCCCGCTTGGGCCGCCACAATGAGCAAGGCGCCTTCCGAAAGCATCGTGACATAGAAAAAAATATGTCCCAACGGCCAGGGATCGGCCAATTTGTGCACGAGGCTGGCGTTCAATGTTTGGCCGGGTACGGGATGAATCTGGTTGAGGATGTAGCTGAGCAGGATGCCGCCGGCCGTGAAAGCCAGGGAGAAGGCCATATAGCGCATCGTCCGTTTTCCTGTGGTGACGCGGGGCTCCCTGAGAATCTGCAGGCCGTTTGAGACGGCCTCAATTCCCGTGAAAGTTCCGCCGCCCAGGGAGAAGGCTCGCAAAAAGATGAACGCCATCCCGAGGAATCCCAATTGGGAGAACCCCTGGGACGTTTCGCTCATGGTATCGGAGACCAGGTGCGGCAATTCCGTGCCGTGAGAAAAGATGCCATAGACGATAATGAAGGTGTGTGTGACGATGAATGTGAGGAAAATCGGCATGAGGACCAAAATAGACTCTTTGACTCCCCGCAAATTCAAAGCCAGGAGAAGGATGAGAACCAACACGGTGGCCCAGAATTTGTAGGACTGATAATCGTGCGGCAAAAAGCTGAAAATAGCATCCATGCTGGAGGCGATGGAAATAGCGACCGTGAGGACATAGTCCACCAACAGCGCGCAACCGGAGACCAGCCCGGGAACAGGACCGATCAAATGGGTCCCGACCAAATATCCTCCGCCTCCGGCCGGAAACAGCTCAATAATCTGCGAATAACTGGCGGACAGGAGGAGCACGGTGGCCGCCACGGCGATGGCCAATAAAATGGCCAGATGGGAATAGTGACCCAGGGTAAGGAAGGCTTCTTCCGGGCCATAGCAAGAAGAGGACAACCCGTCCGCCCCCAAGCCCACCCAGGCGAAGAAGGCGATGAGGGAAATATTGTGAAAAACCCTGGGATCCAGTGGGTTTTTGGGCTTTCCAAACAACAATTCTTTAAGCTTTTCGAACACTATTTTTTCTCTTCTTTGGCCGCCAGGCCAAGTTTTTGGGCGCCGGCTTGGCGGGCCTGGTCCAGAACCTGGATGGCCCGACCATAATTGACCCCCTCATCCGCTCGCAAAAGGACCACCCGTTCCGGGTTTTTCCGCAGATGGGCCGTGACGGCGCCCTTCACGTTGTTCAGGCTCACGACCTGGTTGCCGACATAGACCTGGCCGGTCCGGGTGACCGTGATTTCCAACGGCAGGGTTTTGTCCGGCTGGGCCGTTTGGGACTTGGGCAAATTCACGGGGATGTTCACCTGCTTGACAGGGTTGAAGGTGTAAAGGAGGCTGAAGGACACGAAAAAGAAGATGAACATGTTCATGATGATATCTGTCAGCGCGATGGATTCCATGGAGGCCAGCCGTTTGCGTTTCGTGACGATCTTCATAGGGCCTCTTTCTGCGCGGTTTTGCGGGGGTGTCCGGCCACGCGGACGATGAACTCTTCCCCTTCATCGGAAAGGATATGGGTGATTCTCTCGATGCGGCCCACCAAGACTTGATAAATGAGATAGAGGGGAATGGCCACAATCAGGCCCGCCGCCGTCGTGATCATGGCTTCGTAGATGCCCCCGGCCAGGGAGCTCACGGTGATCTTTTCCGCCAGCTTCTCCCAATTTTGGAAGGATTTGATGAGTCCCGTAATGGTGCCCAAAAAGCCCAACATGGGGGAAACGCCAACGATTGTCAAGATACCGCCCAGGAACTTCTCCAGGTGGCGCACTTCGATGTTGGCGGCTTTTTCCAGGTGGACCCGCAGCTCGTCCCGAGGGTATTCCCGGGCGGCCAGCCCCGCTTTGAAGAGGCGCGCCAGGGGGTGGTTGAACTTCAAACACTCGGCTTCCGCCCTCAAAAATTGTCTTTCGTCCATGAGGGCGAAAATCCGCTCGGCGAAGCCTTCGGCTTCTTCATCTTTGGGAAGCGTGAAGATCTTCCAAAGCCTTTCGGCGGACATGGCCCATCCCACGACGGACAAGAGGATGATGGGGATCATGACCGGGCCGCCCTTGATGATCAACGAATTCGCATAAGAAAAAAACTGCATTACGTTCTCCTTATTTCCTTAAGTTAGACCACGCCTTCAAAATCTGGAAGCGGAGCGGCCTCCGTGCCTTTTGAGGATTTCAGGGATCGGACGGACTCCCACAAAAGAAGCAAAGCCAACGCCAGCAGGACGAGGGCCACCACGGGGACCGTCTCCCACCGGAACCGGCCGCCGAAAAGATTCCCCGCCCACGGCCGGATGGTGCGGAGGAGCGACCAGATGGTCATGGTGATCATGAATCCCATCGGAACGGCCGTCACGAGCCAAACCCGCTTGGTGCGTTTCAGCCAAAGGGTGAGCCCTAAAAGGGTCAGCGCCGCCAGGAGCTGGTTGGACGTGCCGAAGATGGTCCAGAACATTTTCCAGGCCGGGACCACCTGGCCCGACGCATCTTTCAACGTTACGCTCACGAAATACGCCGGAAGCGCCAACGTGGCCAGCGTGGCCGCGGCGCTGCCGGACCAGCCTTTCCAGCCGGTCAACTCCTGGAGCATATATCGGCCCAGGCGCGTGGCCACGTCCAGCGTATCATAAATGAAAGTGGCGAAAGCCAAGAGGACGAAGGCCCGGGCAAAATGGGGGTTTATGCCCAACTGCTCAACGAAGTGGCTGAGCCCGTTGGCGTAGACGCGGTCAGGGGAGAGGCCCAGGGACGGATCCCCGGGTTTGAGCCACATCACGGTGGAGAGGGCGATGACGGCCACCAATCCTTCCAAAAGCATGCCGCCGTACCCCACGAGATGACAATCCGTTTCCACCGAGACCTGTTTGGACGTCGTCCCGGAGCTCACCAGGCCATGGAACCCCGAACAGGCACCGCAGGCCACCGTCACAAAAAGCATCGGGAGGAGTGGCAGTCCTTGAGGGCTTGAAAATCCAAGGAAAGCGGGGTATTGGACTTTGTCCCCGCTTAATAAGAGGCCCACCACGCCGGCGCCCAGGGTGCCGTAAAGGAAAAACCCTCCCAAGTAACCTCGCGGCTGAAGGAGGATCCAAACCGGAATGATGGAGGCGATGAAACAATAAATGAGGATGACGTAATCCCACGCCAACTGCGGCCGCAAGAATCCGTCGGCCGAAATGACCAGCGGGGCGGATTTGCCCAACCAAATGGAGAGTCCCACCAAAGGGAGGAAAATAATGGTCGCCAGCCACAGGGGTATTTTCTTGCGGAACAGGAC
>JACQPF010000248.1 GCA_016207625.1 Elusimicrobiota bacterium
CATGGGTGTGGGTGCCTATGACCGCGGAAACCCGACCATCCAGATACCACCCCATGGCCTGTTTCTCGCTGGTCGCTTCGGCGTGCATGTCCACGACCACCACGTCCGCGCGCATGGTTTTTAAAATCTGGTCCGCCGTGCGGAAGGGGCAATCAATGTTCGCCAGGTTGTGGCGTCCCATCACCTGAAGAACGCCCACGGTCTTCCCTCCCATGGGAAAAACGGCATGCCCGTGGCCCGGCAAGATCGGGGGATAGTTGGCCGGGCGAAGGACCCGGTCTTCAAGGAGAAGGGAATCGATTTCCGGGCGGTCCCAGGTGTGGTTGCCCATGGTCATGATGTCCACGCCGCTCCGGAAGATCTCTTGGGCGATGGAAGGGGTCAACCCCCTCCCTCCCGCGGCGTTCTCGGCGTTGGCCACAACGAAATCCACGCGTTCTTCGGCCCGGATCTTCGGAGTGAAATGCGCCACGGCTTCGCGCCCTGGCCGGCCCATGATATCCCCAATAAAAAGAATGCGCATATCCATCCTTTACATAATTTGTAACAAGCTCAAAATTATACAAAATTTATGTCTTCTTCACTTTGAAAAGCGCGTAGGATTCGTCTTTGGTTTCACCGGGTATTTCCGCGATAAATTCCAAAGGGCGAAGGCGTTTTGCATCCTTCGGTTTCAAGCGGTTCATCACCCCGATCAATTGACGATCGGCCAATAGATAATCAGCCTCTGTCCTAGCCAGCGCATCGGGAACATGTGAGGATGAGTTCGTCAGCCAACGCTCAAAGATCAGCATATTGGAGTCACGCCAATCCAGGCCCCGGAGTCCCAGCCAAAACTGGCCCGGCCCCAGGGCGCGAGACCCTTTTGGAACGTGTTTCCCGATCTCCTCACAAATCGTCGAATACCCCAAAGGCCTTGAGAACTGCCGGGCCTGATAACTGAACCCGTTTATTCCCGTTACGACGAAGAGAGCCGTCAGGATCCCCCACGCGAATATCATCGAGCGGCGCCGGCTCCCCGCGCTTGAAGCAAAGCAGGCGAACCCTTCTTGCGCGGCGCGGCCGATGGCCAGCCCCCAAAACGGGATCAGCATGGCGAGGTAACTCGGGTTTTTGTTCGCGATGAACAAAGCCATCCCGACGCCGTGGCGACGACCCAATCGTCGAACTTCGTTCGTTTCACGAAAAAGAGGACCCCCAGGAACGCGGCGGCGACGAGAACGTATTCTCCCCGGGCCGCCCAACGGAAAAAAGCCGTTTCCATCGTGTAATTGGCGGCTTTTGGATAAACATACCGAAGAACTTCATTCTGGAAGAGACCGGCCGCATCGCCGCTGAGCACCGGCATTTGGTAGCCCCAGAACCCTTGCCATAATTTCCAACCGACGGCATAAAAAAAACACAACACGGTCGTTGCGGAAATAAGGGAAACCAAGCGCGCCTGCCAAACACCGACGCCGAAGGCCTTGAACGCCGCCGCCACCGCGTAGAGATAAAAGGGCCGGATGCTGTTGGGCAGGGCGTGAGTCATGAAGGCGAACCGATCGCTGTACACGCCGCCGGCGATCGGGTAACCGAAGTCCCCCGTCGCGAGGAGCGCGGCGGCGTGCTGGCTTTCGTTCGTCTCATCTCCGTTCACGCCGGGGAGGTAGGGGAGCGTAAAAAAATGCGAAAGGAAAAACCCGAAAATAAGAAGCCACCCGGCCCACGACGCACGGAAACGATTCATGCGGTTACGTTTTTTTAACGATGATTTTTTGCAGTTTCGCGATGAACTCTTGATCCGGAAGGTTCCCGGGCTCCAGGCGTTCGGCGCGGCGGGCGGCCCACAACGCTTTTGGATAGCGGTTGATGGAAACATAAACGTGGCTCATCCATCGGAACGCCTCCGCGTTTCGGCTGACGTCGTACACGAGGAAACAGGAATCGACGTTTTCCATGGGCGTGAGATGTTCCTTACACCAGCTGAACAGGCGGACCTCGGATTGGAGGACCTTCGTCCCGACGGCGAGGAAGACGGCCTGCGAATCGTCGGGGATCATCTCCCCCTCGAACTCTCGGCTGACCACCGCAGGCGACATCAAATCTTGATATTTGATTCCGTACGCGCGAGGATCCGCCGCGCCCGAATAGGCCATGACCAGGCCGGCGCCCGAGTGCTCCTCCATGAACTTCGCCAGGGAAGGCAGAGACTGCCCCCAGTCCTGATCGGAATCCCAAAGCCAGCGGTATCCTTGGCCCGGACCTCCCACCGATGAATTGAAATAGGCTGAATGGTTGGGATGTCCCCGATGGGCATCAAAAAGCGCCGCCAAGAGCAGAGCGCAGGCCACCCATCGCGATGCTCCCTTTTTCAACAACGCGAACCCCGTCCCGCCGGCCAGGCACGCGACCCCCAGATACGCGGGTGAGAATTGGATGGTGGTCACGGCGTTTGAAAAAAACAGGACCGACAACAGGCACGCCGAAGAAAAGAGGACCCAGCGGAGGACGACCGTCCGCCGGTTTTTTGTTTTCCACAACAGGCATGCCCCCCATATCCCCAGACTCCATACGACGAGGGGAGCCTTGATGAAAAAGGCCGCCCAGGACAAGAATTCCGGGGCGCCGATCAAAACCTTTCCATGCCAATAGAAAGGGATGATCGCGTCGAAGATCCGGAGATTGTGAACGACGTGGCGAAGGGCGGGCCAGGCGCCTTGCCAAGGCGCATACATCAGGACGATGATGTGGGAAATATACAGGGAGAGCCTCGCGATGTTCCACAGCCGTCGATGAATAGACCCCGCTGTCTCATGGGTGAGGAGCTCCATGACGAACAGCGCCGGGACCAGCGGGAGGGCGGGCAGTTTGCACATCAGAGCCGAAGCCGCCGCCGCGCCGCAGGCATAGAGATGTTTCTCATGGTTATTCTCCGCCCATTTGTGGTAAAGCCAGAGAGCCAGGAGGATGAAAAAATACATGGGCATCTCAAGCAACGCCGCGCTGGCGCGAGAGAGGAGCACCGGCGTCGCGGCGTAACAGAGCAGGCTCACGACCCCGGCGGTCCCTCCCCACAAGGACCGGATCCAGAGGAAAAGGAGGAGCCCCGTGAAAACCGAAAAAAGAACCATCGGCACGCGGCTCCAAAAAATAATGGCATGAGGAGAAATCCGGTTTTGGTATGTGAACCGGTACCCAAAAACGTGAGCGTCCCGCGCCGTCCAGGACGGGTCATCGACGGGTAGGGACGGGTTCAACAACAACAGGGGGGCCGAACCGATGAGTTTCGAGAGGAACGGATGCTCCGTGTTGAGGTGCAGGGTTCCCGTCCGCCATTGGGACAACCCGGCGGCGGGATAGACGATCTCATCCCACGTGGGAGACAGTTTCCGCGCGGCGTCCAAAACCAGACCGAGGTGCGCGATGAGGAGGAGGCCCGCCCAGAGCCCGGGTTTACGCATTTCGTCTTTTTCTAGTATAAAGGCGGTCCCCGGTGAGCACCGCGTCCACGGGCCGGTCGTGAGGAGAGAGAGGGAGCGAGGGTTGGATTTGGAGGGAGAAGGCGATCCCGAGGGTTCTGGTTTTTGGATAGCGGCTGAGAAACCGGTCGAAGTAACCTCCGCCCGCGCCGAGCCTGTCCCCTTTCGGCGTGAAGGCGCGGCCGGGGGTGATCACGAGGTCCAGCCGGGCCGGCGGGACGAACCGCCGGGCGGACTCCGCGGGCTCGGAAATTCCATAGCCGTTCCGAGTCAGCTTCTTGGAAGATCCCACCGGAAGATGAGCGAAGCGCATTTGTTTTTTATCGGGGAAGATCACGGGGACGGCGACCTGTTTGTTCAGGTCGCGGCACAGCCGCAGGATCGGGCTTGTGTCCATCTCGTGGGGCAAGGACAAATAGACTCCCACGGTGCGGGCCTTTCGGAAAACGGGCATCCCCGCGAGGCGCAGAGCGACTTGGCGGCTCTCACGCCGGCGCACGGATTCCGGCCAAGACAAAACGGCGCTCCGCAGGTATTGCCGCAGGAAATGTTTTTGCCTCGTCGTGTGCGCGGGATGGCCCGGCGGAAAAAGTCCGGTCACGGGTTCGGCTCGTCTTTTCGTTCCGGCCAAAGGGAGTCCAAACGCTCTTTGATCGTTTTTTCATACCCCAATCCGCTGGGGCTGAAAAATTTCTTCCATTGGGGCATGTATTCCTGCTTCACGAAATGCCCCTCAAAGTCATGGGCGTATTTGTAGCCCTTGCCGTGCCCCCTCTGATCGCGGTCGAGAGAGGCGTCCCGGAGATGGCTGGGCACCTCGCGGCGGGGCCCTTTCTCCACTTCCCGGGCGGCCGCGTCTCCGGCCAGATAAGACGCGTTGGACTTGGGGGCCGCCGCCACGTACACCACCGCCTGCGCCAATGGGATTCGCCCTTCCGGCATCCCCAATTTCTCCACGGCGTCAAAAGCGGCGTTGGCGATCAAAAGCGCCCGGGGGTCCGCGTTCCCCACGTCTTCCGAGGCGGCGATGAGCAGGCGACGGGCGACGAAGCGCGGGTCCTCCCCCGCGGCCAGCATCTTGGCCATCCAATAGAGCGAGGCGTCGGGATCCGATCCACGGAGCGACTTAATGAACGCCGAAATCGTGTCGTAATGCTCGTCGGAGGATTTGTCGTAGCGCACGGCCCGCTTCTGCGTGGACCCTTCGGCCGCCGTTATGTTGATATGGATAATCCCCTGCTTATCCGGCGGGGTTGAGAGAGAGGCCAACTCCAGGGCGTTCAGGAAGCGACGCGCATCCCCTCCGCTCATCTTCAGGAGATGGTCCTGCGCGTCCGGGTCCAGCCGGATCTTTTTTTCCCCCAGGCCGCATTCGCGGTCCGCGAGAGCCCGGGTGAGGATGCGTTTCAAATCGTCATCCTTTAGGGGTTGAAATTCAAAAGCCGTGGAGCGCGATAGGAGAGCGGAATTCACGTAGAAAA
>JACQPF010000249.1 GCA_016207625.1 Elusimicrobiota bacterium
ACACGCAAGTGCTGAGCCCCCGCGAGGCGTTCCTCGTGGAGGGCACGCCGGAATCCTTCGCGGAAGGGATCCTCTCCGCCTTGGACCCGTCGGAGGCGCGCGCGGAACGCGTCCTGCACGCCAAGAACTTGTATGAGTCCGCCTATGGAGCCGGCGCCTATTCGAGCCGGCTGAAGAAAGCCCTTCAACATGTCCATGTGTAATATAAAGTGCCAAACAATATCGGACAAACGGATGTATGGCGGGGAAACAATGGCCGAACCCGGAACGAGTGTGTGTGGGCCGGGATCCGACATCGGGAGACCCAGCCTTTCTTCGTTCCGAAGAACAGGAGAACCGATGATCTGCGGGAGCCTGAGTGGTGCGGAAGGGATGCGGCTGGGCGACAAGGATTATTGGGCAACCTGGGGCATCACGGATCACACGGCTCTGGAAATGTTCCACAGGGACGGAAATTTCTCCATCGGCATGATGTCCTCCGGGGCGCGCATCCATGACGAGGGGCATCTCTTCCATCACAGCCGCGCCTGCGGGACGACGATCGTGTTCTACGGGAACTTGTTCAATGCCCGGGAGCTCGCCAAGGACAGCCGGCTCGCAACCAACGGCGATGAAGAAGAGGCTCTGGGGCCGCTGCTCCTGAGCGGATATGAGGAATACGGGTCCGAGCTGTTCCGAAAGCTCAACGGGAACTTCGTGGCCGTCATCCACGATCCACGACACCGGCGGTTGTGGGTGGCGCGGGACCACCTGGGCGTGGAGCCCCTGTTCTTTTGCAGGAAAGGCGGAACGCTGTTTTTCTCCTCGCATCTGCATCCCCTGGCCCGCCACCCGGAGGTGGAGGCCGCGCTGAACCCGGCCGCCGTCGTCCGCTACCTCTTGATGAACTACAACATGGGCCAGGAGACGTTCTTTCAAGGGGTCTTCAAGCTCCGCCCGGGCCACCTCCTGAGGGTTGAAGGGGAACGGCAAACCGTTTCCCCCTATTGGTATCTCTCTTACCGGGAGAAGTTCAGGAAAACCGTCGATGACTATCGCGACGAGCTGCTGGACCTCACCCGGAGCGCGGTCCGGCTGCGGTTGGACACGGGGCGTTTCCGGACCGGCGCGCACCTCTCTGGCGGGATCGACAGCAGTTCCGTGGTCTGCCTCATGCGGCAGCTCACGGACCGTCCCCTGCACACCTTCTCCTTCCGGTGCCAAGCCAAGACCTACGACGAATCTCACTACGCGCGCCTGATGAGCGACCGGTGCGGGACCATCCATTGCGAGGTGCCTTACGATGCGGAGGACGCCCGCCGCGTCTCAAAAGTCATCGATCTGATGCCGGAGCCTTTTTGCGACATCGGGATCGAGGTGGCGACCTTCCTGCTCGGGGAAAGAGGCGCCGGCGTCGTCGATTATGTCCTCACGGGGGACGGCGGCGACGAGCTGTTCGCCGGGCATCCGGTGTATTTGGCGGACCTCTTCGCCGGCCGCTTCAGCCGGATCCCGCCGTTCCTGTGGCAGCCTTTGGCCCGGGTGATGCAACAGCTCCCGGATTCGGACAAGAAACTGGGGCTCGTCGTGAAAGCCAAGCGTTTCTCCTACAGCGCCGCGTTCCCGGCGGAGCTCTACAGCAACCGGTGGCGGATTTATTACACCCGGCGCGAACTGCAAAAGCTCCTGACCCCGGAATGGGCCGGGCTGGCCGCGGACATGGACCCCCTGCAAGAGGTGCGGTCCCTTTATCGCGAAGCCGACGGGAACGACTTCCTGAGCACGGCGCTCTACGGGGACTATTACACCGTGGTGGACTTCAGCTTGAGGCGGTTGCAGCTCCTCCGCCATTTCGGGCTGGAGGGGCGCTTCCCGCTCTTGGACCATCGCCTGGTGGAATACGGGGCGCGGATCCCATCGGAGCTGAAGATCAACGGCCACCACAACACGAAAGTCCTCTTCCACGAAGTGATGGAGGGAACGCTGCCGGACGAAATCGTCCACCGGAAAGACAAGCTGGGCCACAGCGTTCCTTTTAAGAACTGGATCCGGCACGCGCCGGCGCTCCAAGGGTTGATGGAGGAGGTCCTCTCCCCCCGTTCCCTCTCGCGGCGGCACATCTTCAACCCGGAGCGCGTGAGGGAGTTGTATCAAAGACATCTCAGGCGGGAAGACAACAACAGCCATCGCCTTTGGGCCCTGCTGGTCTTGGAGTTGTGGTGCCGGAAAAACTTGGATCAAAAAGTCGTGGAGCCGCCGAAGGAGGTCGTCACTTAAGTGTGCGGGATTGTCGGATGGCTCAATTTCGATCCTGAGCGCCCGGTGTCTCCGGAGCGGCTCGTCCGGATGAACGACCAAATGGCGCATCGCGGGCCGGACGACGCGGGGCACATCGTCTTCGGTTCCTTCGGGATGGCGATGCGGCGGCTGAGCATCATCGATTTGTCGTCCGGCCATCAGCCCATCGGGAACGAGGACGGTTCCGTGTGGGTCGTCTTCAACGGGGAGATCTACAACCATCCTCGGATGCGCTCGACCCTCGCGTCCGCGGGCCACCGCTTCCGGACGGCGACCGACACGGAAGTGCTGGTCCACGCCTATGAGGAGTACGGGCCGAACTTCGCGGCGAAGCTGGACGGCATGTTCGGGTTCGCGTTGTGGGACGACCGGAAGAAGCGGCTGATCTTGGGCCGGGATCGTTTGGGCATCAAGCCGCTGTTTTATTACCTGGACACCCAGAAGCTGGCCTTCGCCTCGGAAGTGAAGGCGCTCGCGGCGCACGATGAAATCCCCCGGGACGTGGACCCGGGCGCCCTGGACGAGTTCTTGACGCTGGAATACACCCTCGCGCCCCGGACGCTGATGAAAGGCGTGCGAAAGCTCCTGCCGGGGCATGTGCTGATCGTGGAAGGCCGGCGGATCACGGACGAGGCGTACTGGACTCCCAACGTCCCTTCCGCCCCTTGGACCCTGGGGAAGGCCCGCGAGAGGCTTCGGGACGCGTTGTCGGAGGCCGTGAAGAGCCATATGATCAGCGACGTCCCCCTGGGGGCGTTCCTGAGCGGGGGCGTGGACTCCAGCATCATCGTCGGGTTGATGTCGCGGCATCAAGCGCGTCCGGTGAAAACGTTCAGCATCGGTTTCGAGGAGGCCAGTTACAACGAGTCCGCTTACGCGCGGCTGGTGGCGCGGCATTTCGGCACGGAACACAACGAGTTCCTCCTGAAGCCCGACCCCGTGCGGTTCCTCGACGACTTCCTCGCGTACCTGGATGAGCCGAACGGCGACGTCTCCGTCTTCCCGACGTTCCTGGTCTCTCAAATGACGCGCGGCCAAGTGAAAGTGGCTCTTTCGGGGGACGGGGGCGACGAGCTGTTCGGCGGCTACGACACTTACCTGGCGGACAAGGTGGAGCGATGGAGCCGGACCCTCGTTCCGGAACAAGGGCGGAACGCGCTCCGGCGATGGAGCGCCCGGTTCCCTCCGACGGAAAAAAAGAAGGGCGTCGTCAACAGGGTGAAGCGGTTCCTCGAAGGGACGCAGCATCCCTCGGGCCTCCAGCAGTATCGTTGGATGGCCTACCTCACCGACCCCGACCGCCGCGCGCTCTACAGCCGCGAATTCCTGTCCGCGATCCCGCACGGGAACGCCACCCGGCGCCTGCAGGAGGTCTTCCACGAAACGCGGGATGGGAAGGACGTGTTGAACTGGCAGATCCGGACGGACCTCCGCGTGTATCTGCCGGAAGACATCCTGGCGAAGGTGGACGTGGCCAGCATGGCCAATTCCCTCGAGGTGCGCGTCCCCTTCCTCGACCACCATGTGGTGGAACTCGCGTTGTCCATGCCGGGCCGTTTCAAAGTCCGGAACCTGCAGCGAAAATACATCCTGAAGGAAGCGTTCCGGGATCTTCTGCCCAAGCCGATCTTGGAGAGGGGCAAGGAAGGCTTCAGCATCCCTCTCAAGAACTGGCTGCGCCGGGAGTTGCGGGACTCGATGCGGGAGGTCCTGAACGAAGCGGACGTGCGCGGGATGGGCTATTTCGAATGGGACGCCGTGAACCGCCTAATCTCGGAGCACGTTCAAGGCGTCCAGAACCACAGCCACCGGTTGTGGGGCTTGATGGTGTTTCATCTTTGGCATCAAAAATTCATCAAGGAGCGTCCGACCTATGAGCCATACGGCATCACTCACCGCGCCTGCGACGGAAGACCGGCTTCTGGAAGGGATCCGGCGGTATTGGGACACACACATCCATGACCTTTCCGTGGCGAAGCATCCCGTGGGGACCCGGGGTTTCTTCGAGGAC
>JACQPF010000259.1 GCA_016207625.1 Elusimicrobiota bacterium
GCGCCGGGTTCACGCCCGAACACATCCAGACCGTTGCTGAAGTCTGTTTGGAAAAAGAAAAGACCGGTTGGACGATCACCGAAGTCCACTTGGACGTTTCCGCTCGCGTGCCCAAGGCCGACCAGGCCGCTTTTGAGGCGGCGGCGGTTCGCGCGAAGGAGGGTTGCCCGGTCTCGCGGTTATTGAACGCCAAGATCGGTTTGCACGCCCAGCTTGAGGTTCCGGCCCCGCTGCATAGATAACCATGCGGATCGCCATTGGGTCCGATCATGCGGGGTTCCGGTATAAGGAAGAAATCCTGAAATTCCTGAGGAACGAAGGACACGACGTGCAGGACTTCGGGACGGACTCGGAGGCGATGGTGGATTACCCTCTCTTCATTCGCCCCGTGGCGGAGGCGGTGGGGAGAGGGGAGCGGGAACGGGGGATCGTCCTGGGCGGTTCCGGAAACGGAGAAGCGATGGTGGCCAACCGGGTGCGGGGCGTCCGGTGCGCCGTTTGCTGGGACGAGACATCCGCCCGGCTCTCGCGCGAGCACAACGACGCCAATGTGTTGTCGTTGGGCGCCCGCCTGATCGAGCTCGGGACGGTCTTGAAAATCATCGACGTTTGGCTGGCCACCTCTTTCCTGGGAGGCCGGCATGAGAAAAGGATCCGCCTGATCGATCCTTAGCCCTTAATCGGTTTCCTTGGCCAGGAGGGGCGCGGCCGAATCGAAATCGCCGAAATTCTCCGTGATCTCGGAGGAGAGATGGCGGGCCAAAGCGGCTTCGCCTAAAATGAGGCTGGAGAACTTCCCGGAGTTGAGGTAGTGGGTCGATTCAGGCAGGTCGATGACCCGCTTGCGCCCGGGGAGCGCATGAAGCAGCACGTCTCGTGACGCGGCGATGTTGGGGTGTTCGCGGCCGAACCGCACGAAAAGGATGGGCGGGTGCTGCGGGGAAAGCTTTTCGAGGATGCGGCGGGTGTCGTAGAACTCGCTCTGGATCTTTTGAACCCAATCCAGCGGAAAAGGCTCGCGGATGCGCCGGTCCTTGAGGAAACGCCTGTTCCAATAATCGTTGTTCTCGGCCGATTCCGACAGGGCGGCTCCGAGCAGGAGGACTCCGTGGACGGCGGGATGGACGGAAAGCAGGCGGAGGGCTTCGTCGGATCCCATGGAATGGCCCACGACGATGATTTTTTCCACGCCCGGCTGCCGGCGGAGTTCTTCCAGCGCGCTTAAGGCGGTGGGCAGAGGGTCCCAGGCGGACAAGTCCATTTTCAAGGGCGGGGAAGGGCTTTCCCCGTAACCGGGGTGGTCCACGGAGAGAACGGCCACGCCCGCGTTCAGCAAGGCCCGCTTCACCACGACGGCCGTGGACTGATGGGACCCGTCGGGGTTGGCCCCATGAAAAAAGAGCGCGCCGTAAGGCGTTCGCTTGAGGGCCGGCCGCTCGATCCATGCCACCGCTCCGGTGTCCAGGACGATCCTCCGCTCCGGGAACTGGCGGGTCACGGACACATTCCAGAATTTGGCGGGGTTGTTTTTGAGGAAGTCCGCGAGTTGCAGGAGGTCTTCCCGCTTGATATAGATCAAGGCGCCGCCGGCCATCAAGACGAAGAAAAGCGATCCCCAACGCGCGGACGCCGGCGCCCGGGCCACCCATCGGTCGATCAGGATCCCGGCGGCGAGAACAAAGAGGACGGCAAGAGCGATCCGCCAAACCGGCAGCGGCGGCACGGAAAAAAGCCCCGCCGCCGCGATGACAAGGCCTTCCACGGCATATCGATAGGCGCGGTTGTTCACCCCCAGCCCGACAATCTCTCCGGCGAGCCCCACAACGATTCCCACCCACAAGGGGCACCAAGCGCCCAAAATGCAGGCCGCGATCCACCCGGCTAAAAGACAAAGCCCCCGCCCCGTGAAGGCGAGGAGGGCGTGTGGATGTCCAGCGCCGAGCACCGCTCCACAGACGCGAAGCAGGAGAGCCGCGCCGAGGAGCATATTATTTGCGACTGATGAGAGCCGGGAACTCCAGGGAAGGTCGATCCCAAGATATGGGGAAGCGTGTTGTGGGAATCATGTTTTCAATATACCATTTTTAGGCGTGCCGGCGCCCCGGGGGGATGGGTGTTCCCAGGACCCCATGTTTTTCCGCCAGGCGCACGCGGGCGCGGCAGACCGTGCGCTTGCCGTATTTCCGGTTGATGTCGTCCATCACCTCCGCCACCTTCTTCTGCTTCTCCAGGCTTTCCAAAAGCGATCCGTGCCACGCGTCCTTGACGAGCCGCGAGACGCTCACGCCGATGAGCCGGACGGCCTTGGGGAAAGGCCCCAGGGAGTTCAGGATCCTGCGGCCTAAATAATAGATCTCCACGTCGTCGTGGGTGGGCTCCCCGGCCGTGGCGTGGCGGGAGAGGGTTTGGAAATCCGCGTAGCGGAGAGTGAGCGCCGCCGTGCGGCCCTTCAACCCGTATTTCCGCAGCCGCGCGCCCACTTTTTCGGACAAGAGCATGAGGTAGGATTTCACCACCTCCGCGTCCCAGGTGTTTCGGGGAAACGTCAGGGAATGCCCCACGGATTTCACCATGTCCGGATCGTTCACCCGCAGGACCGGGCTGTCGTCTTTCCCCTGGCCCATCCGTTTCAGCCAATACCCCCAGGCGCCGAAACGCCGGTACAGGCGCTCGAAGTCCATGCGTCCCAGCTGGCCGCAGGTCTCCACGCCCAGGCGGGACAAGTGCTCCTTCATGTGCCGGCCGATGCCGCAGAGATCTTCAATGGGTGTTTTTTCGAGGAGAGCCGGAACGGCTCCCGGGGCGATCACCGTGACGCCGTTGGGCTTTTTCATGTCGGAGGCGAGCTTGGCCAACAGCTTGTTGGGGGCCACGCCGATGGAGCAGGGCAGGCCCAATCCCTCCCCGATCCGGTCTTGGATGCGGCGGGCCGTCCCTTCCCCATCCCCCCAGAATTTCTGCGTCTCCGTCACGTCCAGGTAGGCCTCGTCGCAGGAGGTCATTTCCACGCGGTCCGAAAACGCCGTGAGGACGCTCAGGATCTTGTCGGAGGCGTCCAGGTATTTCTCGTAGCGGCCTTCCACAGGGATGAGCCCGGGGCACAGCTTTCGCGCTTCGTGCAGGAGCATGCCGGTCTTCACGCCGAAGGTCCGCGCCTCGTAGGACGACGTGAGGATGACCGAGCGGCGCGTGAGGTCCCCCACCACGGCCACGGGTTTCCCGCGCAGGAGCGGGTTGGCCCCCTGCTCCACGCTGGCGAAATAAGCGTTCATGTCGACGTGCAGGATCGTCCGCATGTTAGGCCCTTACTCCAGGTACACTTTCTCCAGCATCCATTCGAGAGTCTTTTGGTTCAGCCGGAGCTCGTAGACGTTGTGCCCGTCCGTCACGGAGAAGAACAGGAGGAGGGTTTCCCCGTCTTTGGCTTTCCAGGTCATTTCCACGCTCCGCACGTCGTGTTTCCGGCCGCCCCACAGGAACCATTTGGGCACGGGCCTCCGCCCGCTCTTGAAAACCACGCCGACGTCGACGGCTTCCCCGATGGTCTCGGCCCGCACGTCATTCCTCAAAGAATCTTAAAAGCCCGACGACTTTTCCCAAGACGGTAAACCCCTCCGCCGGCATGGGCGGATACGCCGGGTTGGCGGATTCCAAAAAAAGACCTTCCGGGCGCTCGCGCCAATATTTCACGGCGGCCTCCTCCTCCCGGAGGGCCACGACGATCTCGCCGGGGGCCGCCGTGGGCTGGGAGCGGACGATGACCACATCCCCGTCCAAAATCGAGGCGCCCTCCATGCTGTCCCCTTTCACGCGGAGGGCGAAATGAGGGGAACCCTTCAGCCAGGCTTTCTTGACGGGGATGTGGGTCTCGATGTTCTCTTCGGCGAGGATCGGCAGGCCCGCGCGGACTTGTCCGAGGAGGGGGATCCCCAGGCCGGGGTCCCAACGCGCGGGAACAAGCCCCCTGTGCTTGGACGTTTCTTTGGAAAGGGCTCCTTTTTTCTCAAGGGCCTGAAGGTGGGCTTGAACGGTGCCGTAGGTGATGTGGAAACGCCGGCCGATTTCGCGCAGGGAGGGGGCCATCCCGCGCGAATGCAGAGAGCCTTGGATGAATTCAAGGATTTGTTTCTGACGGGAAGTCAACATAGGCCAAGCATACCATTCAAATGAATGGGTTTCAAGTGTTACCAAAAAATTACACGGAACCACTTGACGTTTTCCGGATGGCCGTTATCCTTAGGGCAGTTATGTCCGGAACCGCCATCCCCATCTCAGAAAAGCTCTCCCTGTTGAATGAGCGGCGATACATCCGCATCGACACCGTTTTCCCGGTCGAAATGAAGTTCTTCGATCCAGGGGGAGGGAGCTCGTCGCATTTCTTCCAGGCGTTTTGCCGCAACGTCGGGCAAGACGGGCTGTGCCTGGAGCTCAACGCCCTGGACGCGGAGCTGGAGCCTTTCCTCCACCTTCCCGACATCAAACTGGACCTTCAGATCGAGCCGCCGTTCACGAAGAAGGCCATCCATGCCCGCGCCAGCCTCCGGTGGAAAAAACGCCAGGAGGGGGAGCTGATCCACTACTTGGTGGGCGCCCAATACGAGCAGATCAACGACAAAGACCGCCGCCGGCTGAAACGCTACGCCCTGGGGCGCAAGTGGCTGCCGGGCCTTTCGCTTTTCCTCACCTTGACGCTCTCCGTCTCCGTGCTGTTCCTCTCCCTTTACCAGCTCGACCTGGCCCGGACGAACCAATACCTGACCGCGCAAGTGATGACGCTGACGGGCTACCGGGCCGGCGTGCTTTCCGTGCTCAACGGGTTCGGAGACGCGTGGCGCAACGTGAGCCGCGACCTGGGGATCAACCCGGAAAAGGTGAACGACCTGGTCCGCGTGCTCTCTTCCGCCAGCCTCATCGACCAGCTCAAAGAGAAGCTGGAATATGAGCGGTCCACTCTCCTGAAGGAAAGAGAGAGTTATCTGGCCGACTTGAGGGATTTCTCGGAAGCCCCGCCGCGCTCCAGGGCAAACGAGGCCGCGTCCTCCGAAGGGAGAGACGTTTTTCCGGCCCCGAACGTTCAGCTCTTTTATCAATGGCTGACGCGGCACCAGCATCCCCAAACAGGCCTGGCGCCCAGTTACGAAGGGGATCCCAAACTGGAGAACTGGAGCTTCACCTACGACCAGGCCCTCCTGGTGCAGGTGTACACCCTCTTCGGGAACTACGACGCGGCGAAGAAGATCCTCCTTTTCTTCCGTGATCACGCCCCTCAGGACAAGGGCGCTTTCGTGACGACGTACATCACGCATTCCGGATCCGCTAAAGAGTGGGAGGTGATTTCCGGGCCCAACATCTGGCTGGGGATTTCCGCCCTGCAGTATCAGAAGCGTTCGGGGGACAAATCCTTCGAGGGCCTGGCCGTTTCCCTGGGGAATTGGCTCCTGGCCCTGCAAAACGAGGACACCGAGAAGGGCGTGAAGGGCGGGCCGGGCCTAACCTGGTACGGCACGGAGCACAACCTGGACGCCTATTCGTTCTACAACATGCTCTACGAGGTGACGAAGAACAAGAAGTTCCTCACCGCCCGCGAGGACGTTTTCAACTGGCTCATGAAGCACGCCTACGATCCCAACGCCGCGCGGTTCCGCCGCGGCAAAGGCGACGCCACCATCGCCACGGACACCCTCACCTGGGCCATCGCCGCCCTCGGTCCGGCGCGCCTGGAGCAGGTGCAGTTCGATCCGGACGGCATCATGGAGTTCGCCGAAGAACACTGCCGCGTCACGGCCGATTTCACGCAGCCGGACGGCAAAGTGGTGAAGGTCACGGGTTTTGATTTCGTCAAACCGGCGGCCCTGGGGCGCCAGGGCGTGGTGTCCACGGAATGGACCGCGCAGGCCGTTGTGGCCTATCGGTTGTTGGCGGATCATTATGAGTCCAAGAACAAGACCTGGAGGGCGCGCGCCTACCGGAAGAAGGCGAAGTTCTATTTGGGCGAGCTTGATAAAATGAAGACCAGCAGCCTGTCCCGCACGGGACAAGGCAAAGGTTGTCTCCCCTACGCTTCAGCTCCGAACGCAGACACCGGCCACGGATGGAAAGTCCCCGACGGCCACCGCACGGGTTCCATCGCCGGCACGGCATACGCGGTGTTCGCCTGGCTGGGATACAACCCTTTCGACTTGAACCAAAGCATCGACCTACCTAAGTAAATCACTCTAGCAGGAGCAGTTCCAGCCGGTTGGGTTCGTCCGGTTCCCCGCCCAGGCCGTGCACTTCCAGCCGGGTGGCCGGCACGCCCGATTTCACGAGCACGCTGTAGAGCGCCCAGGCCTGGGCGCTGGAGAGTTGGTGTCTTTGCGCCGGAGCTTCCATGGAGCCGACGCGCCCGTTGATCACGATCTTGTGGCCGGGCAAAGCCTTGGCCACGCTGATGAGTTGGTTCCTGAGGGGCTCTGAGGTCTCGGAAACCTGGGCGCTTTCGGCGTCCTTAAAAAGGTCCGCGCTGTTCAAGAGGATCTTGTATCCGCCGGGAACGGGTTCGGTTTTCAAGGTCCCGGCAAACTGGTTCAGGACCGATGCCGCCTCCACGTTCGCCTGAAAGGGAACGGTCACGAGCATGGAGGCGTTGCCGGCCGTGTCTTCGGCGAAGAAAAGCGCGTTGTAAGCCCCATTGGGCACAAGGCGATTCGTGTTGACGCGCCCGTCCCAGGAAAACGCGGCCTTGTCCTCTTTGAAAGTTCCGCTGGCGGTGAAAACCGTTGAGGACGGGGCATCCTTCGGCACCAGCAGGACGGTCCAATGCGTCAGCGGGTTCCGGTCCCGCGCCAGGAGCTCAAAGACCACGGCGTCGTCAACAGCGTCGCCGTCCGGCGAAAAGACCGGCGTGGAGCATCGCACGTCGAGCTGGGGCGGCGTGAGGTCCATCGTGACGGATACGGGGGCGGACAGCGCCTGGTATTTGTGGCCCCACACCCGCCCTTGAACCATGTATTCGGCGGCCGCCGCCAGGCGGCCCTGCTCGTCCGTGCCGTCCCAGCGGATCAGGCCCGGCGCCGCGCCTCGGCCGCTGAATCGCCGCAGTCGTATGCCTTGGGCGCTCCGGATGTCGACGATCCACTTGGAGATGTTCTCCACCCCTTCGGTGCCGAGGAAAAGGAAAGCGGAGTCCGCGCGGCCGTCGCCGTTGGGGGAAAAAAAGGCGGTGCGAGCCTCCAAGGTCAAGCGGCCGGATTCCTCCAGTTCCGTCAAACCCAAGAAGCGGATCCCCAAAGAGATGTGGTGCGACTCCCCCAAAGCAAAAGCGGGGGAGTAGGCGTAATCCACGTCCACGCCGCCGACCCGGAACCCCGCCCCGAACCGCCAGCTTTCCAACGCGTCCGCCGCGTTCCTCTCCCGGGTCGGCCGCCAGAGGTAGCCCGTCCGGAGGGCCATGGCGGAGCCGAGCCAATATTCCAGCCCCGCATGGGTTTGGCCCTGGAGCTTTTGGGGTTTCTGATGCTCGGCGGAAAAATAACCCGCGTCGCCCAGGCGCGCTCCGAAGCCGACCCGCCAAAGCCGCGGCGGCGGCCCTTTCAATTCCTCCGTGGGCCCGAAGCCGAAGGACGTTCCCATGTTTTGCGCCACGGCCGTCAGGCGGTAGCGGTCCTTCTTCCAGCGTTTGAGAGCGCCCACGTCCCCCATGAGGGTCTTCACGGTTCGCTCGTCGATGCGCATCTGGTAATGGCGCCCCAGGACCCCGAGGGAAAAATTCCTTTTGCCGAAGGCCAAGGCCAATTCCCCGGTGCGCTCCCAGGCGCTGAAACGGCCCAGGGCCTCGCCGTTGCGGAGGCGGGGCAGGTCCGGGCCCGTAAGCCAGCGCGTCCCGGCCCCTACCCCTCCCCAGAGCGTGGGGTAAGTGACCGCCACGCTGTCCAGAAGAGTCTCGTCGAAAAACGACGAATGGCTCAGGGAGAGGGCGGGGGTTCGGGAGGGCGCGAGGCCGGCGGGGTTCCAGAAGAGTACTTGCGCGTCATCGGTGACGGTGCTGAAAGTCTCTCCCAAGGCGATGGCCCTGGCCCCCAACGGCACGCGGAGGAACGAGGCGCCGCCTTTGCCCGAACGGATTTCGGCCTTCAATGGAGGAAGGAACAGGAAGAGGGCGAGAAGGAACAATCCCTTTTTCATTCTCGTCGGACGGCCACGCGGCGGACTTTTTTCTGGCCGCGGCCCGCGTCCAAGACCACGAAATAGAGCCCGGAATCCACCAGGCGCCCCTCTTCGTTCAGGCCGTCCCACGGCTGGGTGTAGAGCGCGTCGGATTGGGCCACATGGTTCGCCAGTTCCCGCACCAAGCGGCCGTCGATGGTGAAGACCAAAAGCCGGATGGGGCGGTCCTGTCCGCGAACGGAATACTCGAAACGGGTCTCCTCCGTCCGGGAAGGATTGAAGGGGTTGTTCCAGGCCACCTGCAGGCGGAGGATGTCCTCAGCGGCGAAAAGGGAGGAGACGAAGAGCAACACAAATGAAAACGAAAGAAGGCGGAGTTGGAACATGAGGTCTTTTACTTCTTCTTAAAGAATTTTTCCAGAGCTTTCTGTCCTTGCTCAAGGCCCTTTTTCAAAAGGTCCTCCGTGGCCTTCTTGGCGGCGCGCGAGAGGTCCGGGGTGATGGTGGGGTCGGAGAGAGGGCCTTTGATGGCGGCTTCGACCGTCGGCCTTCCGTCCTCGTCGGCGAAATAGTCCCCGAAAGAGCCTCCGACGGCCCCCGCCGGCAGCTTGAAGACGGCCCGGAGGTCGGCCATCATCGTCACGAGGTGGACGCTGCCCTTGGCGGAGATGTCGGCTTGCGAGCTGTCGACGATGAAATCTTGGGTGGACAACAGCCCTTGGAC
>JACQPF010000258.1 GCA_016207625.1 Elusimicrobiota bacterium
ATTATATTCCACGTTCCGGACCCTGACGGAACCGTTGTCGTTCTTCTTCATTTTGGCGGGGCTTCTGTTTTGGGACAAAGAGAAGAGGGGGTCCGCCGGCGTCTGTTTTTCCCTGAGCCTTTTGGCCCGGGAAACGTTTTTCGTGGTTCCTCTTGCCGTTTTCGGATGGGATGTCCTGACCAGGAAAAAAACCGCGTGGCGTTCGGTGTACGGCCTGGCCGGAATTTTCCTCCCGTTCCTCTTATGGCTGATGTATGTGAAAGCTCGCCTTCCGCCGGAAACCAGCGTGATGAAAAACGCGCTGGAGGCCACTTTCACGGGCGCGGGCCGGATCAATTGGCCGTTTTTCGGTATTTGTCTGGAAAGCTTCTACGGGCTGGGCCGGATGACTTCGCGCACGGATTTGCTCCGCACGTTGAGCTTGTCCGCGGCGGCGATCGTCCTGATCCTCATGAACTTCGCATGGCTCCTCAGGCGGCCGGGGTTCTGGAGCGCGCTGGGTTTCGCACTTGCGTTTTTCACATCCGTCGTCGGCGGGAACATCTGGGACTACCACGCCTCTTCCGCCCGGGTGATGATCCCGCTGTTTTTCTTTACCCACGCGCTCCTGGCGGAGGAGTTGTCGGCCCCTCTCCCGTCCGACTAACCGGGACGATGCCTTGCGGCATCGAGGGCCGCCGACTGTCCTCGGAGCTCTGCGGAGAGGGCGGAGGAGCTGGCGGCTCGTCCCCCTTCCGGAACCGCATCACCTGAACCGCCACGCCCGTAAAGAACAAGACGTTCACCACGCTGAAGACTTTGAACACAGGATCCGCCGAGGCCAATCCCGAGGGAAGCATCAGGAAAAGGCAAGACAACACGCCGAACGTCCAGGAGAGGCTGATGTCCTTGGAGGACCGTCGCTTTTGAATCTTGATGATGAGCGGAATATTGAAGAACGGCAAACCGATCGCCGCGATCATTCCCACCGTTTCGATCATGGGGCCACGCTCCTGTTTTGCCGGCGCCTGCGGTTCCTTTCCCGCACCTGCCGGAGGTGCTCCTCGTAACTGGCCGAAAACTGGTGGCCTCCTTGTTCGTCCGCCACGAAATAAAGGTGTTCCGACCGGGCGGGCGAAAACGCGGCAAACCGGGCCGCGCGGCCCGGGCTGCAAATAGGCCCCGGCGGCAAACCCCGGCGGCGATAGGTGTTGTAGGGGCTCTGCACGTCGAGGTCCCTGTAAAAAAGTCGGTCCTTCCAATAGCCCAGGCTGAACTGCACCGTGGGGTCTGATTCCAAGAGCATGCGCTTTTTCAGCCGGTTGTGGTAGACGGCGGAAATCAGCGCCCTTTCGTCCTCGCGGCGCGCCTCTCGTTCCACGAGCGACGCCAACGTGACGATTTCCAGCGCGGTCCAGAATTTCCCGTCGGGCAGGCGAAGCCTGTCCTCATGGACGGAAACCGTCGATGGGACCACCTCGCTCACCCGCCCGCCGGCCTGGGCTTCCGCCTCCAGCTCCTTCCAAACCACGAGGAACCTCGCCGTCATGGCTTCCACGACCTGTCCGGCGGTGGTGTTCTCGTCGAAATAGTAGGTCTCCGGGTACAGGAACCCTTCCGCAGATCCCGTCGACACGGCGGCGGCGAAGTCCGCGGCTTTGCACACCCCCTCTTTCTCCAGCGCGTCCGCGATCTGCCAGGAGGCGAAGCCTTCCGGCACGGTGACGCGCACCCGGCGCGTCCGCCCGTTCACGAGGTCCGCCAAAATCCGCGAAGCGGGCTTCCCCGGCGCAATCAAATAGGTGCCGCTTTGCAGGCGGCCCGAGGCCCCGCTCAAATGCACGAGGAAGAGGAACCATGGACGGGACCGGATCAGCCCCGACCGCTCGAGCTCCCGAGCCACCCGGGACGCCGAAGCCCCCGCCGGCACGCGCAGGAGCTCTTCATGGGAGGTCTTCGGCGGCGAATTCAACCATCCTCCGGCCAGGACGAGAGAGATCAAAACAACGGGAATCGCGGCGCGGGGTCTCATTGGGGAGGGCGTTTCTTTGAATCCAAATAACTTTGAAGAATCAGACATGCGGCGATCTGGTCTTTCACTTCTTTCTTCTTGGACCGGGAAAGACGTTTCCCTTCAGACAACAGGCGCTCCGCCTCCCACGTGGTGAGCCGCTCGTCCCACAAGACGACGGGCCGCCCGGACGCGGCGCGAAGCTGATCGGCCAACCGGCGCACCAGGGCCGCGGACTCCCCCTCCGTCCCGTCCATGTTCACGGGAAGACCCAGCACGATCTCCTCCGCGCGCCGCTCCACCGAGAGGCGCACCAACTCCCGGATGAGATCTTCGGCCGAGGCGGCTCTCAAAGACTCCACGGGATGGGCCAAGAGACCCATCTCATCCGACACCGCCACCCCGGTGCGCACGCGCCCCCAATCCACTCCAAGAACAATCATAAGATTTGCTCAACAGGTCAAAGGTTTACTGTTTTCTTGACGCTCGGTTTGTTCGCCGGTCCCGCGGCCAGGGCGTCCCCGTTCCCCGGGAAATACCAGGCGGAACGGACGACGGGATTGATCTTCTCCTCCAGCATTTCTGAAACCGTCAGGAACTGAAATCCTTTGGCGCGGAGGTCGCTGATCACCCTGGGCAGGACCGCCAGAGTGGCCTCCACCCCGGAATGGAAAAGCACCACGCCGCCGTCCCGGGCGGTCGCCATCACACGTTCGTAAATGGTTTCCGGCGTGATGGCCGGAACATGGTCCTGGGGAAAAACCGTCCAGAGGATCATTTGATACCCGCTTCGGTTCGCCGTGTCGAGAGTGGACGCTTTGTATTGGCCGCCCGGCGGCCGGAAGAACCGCTGGCGCCTTTGAGTCACGCTCTCGATCACCCCGCGGGTTTCATCCAGTTCCCGCACGACGTCCGTGGGGTGCAGAAGGGCCAGGTTGGGGTGGTTGTAGGTGTGGTTGGCCAGCTCGTGACCGCGCCGGTCCATGGCTTTCAACAGGTCCGGATAGCGCGCGGCCTGCTTGCCCACCACGAAAAACGTGGCCGCGACCTGGTGCTCTTCCAGCACGCGCAAGATCCGGCCCGTGAACTCCGGGTGCGGCCCGTCGTCGAACGTGAGGGCGATTCGGTTCGGGTAGGGAGGCCGCGTCGGGAAAAAATCGCTGTCGCGGGAAAAGAGAGCCACGCTCCCCAGAAGGATCCCGAAAAGGATCAGCCCCAGGGCCTGGTAGCGCCGCACGATGAGGACGGGAGCGAAAGTCATTCAGGTGTTGGTTTTCTTCAAAAGGTAGCCTTGCACAACGGTGTAGACGGGGCCGTCAGGCTTCAAGTCGCTTCGCATGAGGGACACCTGGTCTGCCTGAAAAGCGCCGAATTGTTTTTGCTCCCATTCCGCCGTCAAAAGAGGGCCGTTCGTTCGAGGCGGGGATTTGAACCGGCCGAGAGTCAAGTGGGCCTCAAAAGATCTCGCCTCTCGAGGGAATCCGATGAGTTCCAACGCGCCCTCCACGCGCTCGGCCAGACGCGTCAAAGCGTCCCGGCCTTCCCGCACGCCCGCCCAAAGGACACGAGGCGATTTGCCCGACGGGAAAACGCCGAGCCCGGCCATCTCCACCGGAAAAGACGCCGTCGTTTTCAACGCCTGGGCCAAGGCTTCTTGGATCCGCCCGGCCTGCTCGTCCGGCGTCTCCCCTAAAAATTTCAACGTCAAATGAAAATGACCGGGGCTCACCCAGCGCACGCCGGGAACGCGCGATTCCATCCGGCGCCGCACTTCCAGCAGGGCCTCGCGAAGCGAATCCGGCAAAATGACAGCGACAAAAAGCCTCATCGTCTCCGATGTAAACATAGCATAGGTCCCTCCAAAACGCAACGTCATTGACTTCCCTGTCGTTATGCCTTAAACTACAAAAGCCAATGAAAAAGCAATTCCGGTTCGGCATTTTTCCCAAGGCCGCTCTCCTGATTGTCGGGCTCGCCACCATCCCCATGGCGGTGGTCGGCCTGCAGATCCTCCGGCTGAACAAGGGGAGCCTGCAGTACGAAGTGCTGCGCTACCACTCGCACATGGCCCAAACCATCGCGGATAAGCTGAACAGCCATCTGGCCGACTTGGACGAGGAACTTCGCTTCGTGGTGACTTCCCTGAAGTCGGAAGAGCTTTCCTGGCCCGAAAAACAATCCATCCTCCAGGCGAAGGTGGATTCCCATCAGCATTTCGCTCAGATCGCCATCGTCACACAAGACGGGAACGAGTTCATCAAAGTTTACAACCCCGTCCGGGAAGCCGCCTTGGCCGCTTTCCCCACTCTCCTTTCCCACGCGGAAGATCCCTTGTTCAAGCAATTCCTCGGGTCGCAGGAGCGCGTCCTCGAAATCCTGCCCGACGCCGAGGATCCCCGGCTGCGGCTCTATTACCCCTTTGAAACGCCCACCGGCCGCCACGCGATTTTCATCAACACGTCCTTGGACAACTTCTGGAAGGAAATCAAGGGCACGAAGATCGGACGGTCCGGCTATTGTTTCCTGGTGGACAAGGACGGCTTCATCCTGGCACATCCGGACCGCGCCAAGACGGAAGCCAAGACGCCCGCGCGGTCCATGCCCATCGTGCTCTCGGCCTTGGCCGGGAACAACGGAGCTTCTGAATTCCTCGTCGACGCCACGCCGTCGGTGGGCGCGGCGGCGCCCATCCACCGCATGGGCGGCGCCGTGGTGACGGTGCAACCCCGCGCGGAAGCGTTTGACGCGGCGCGCAAAGGCCAAAAGACCGCCCTCCTCTGGCTGGCCTTATCGGCGTTCATCGCGGCCGTGATCGCGTACGTGTTCGCCCGCCGGCTGGCCCGGCCGATCCTCGCCCTCATCTCCGCCGCGCACGAGGTGAACCTGGAAGAGGCCCGATTCCCCGAGCCCGTGACCGTCCAAACGCGGGACGAGCTGGGCGAGTTGAGCGAAACGTTCAACCTCATGACGCAGCGGCTGGAATCCTACACGGCGCTGCAGGTGGAACGGCTCATGGCGGAAAAAACGAAGACCGAGTCCATCGTTTTCTCCATCAACGACGGGCTGATCATGACGGACCACCAGGGCATCATCGAGTTCATCAACAACCGCGCGCGCCAGATCCTGGACATCTCGGTGGACCACAATTCGCTCTTGAAAAAACCGCTTTTGGATTTCCTCCCTCACACGGAGGTGATGGACGTCCTGTGGGACATCATCCATCACTCCGAAGAGGAATCCGTGCGTGAGGTGGACATGTCCGCCACGGGCTTCCGGCGGGTGTTCAAGGTTTACAGCAACCTCGTGCGCTCGACGAACCGCGGCGAGGACATCGGCATCGTCATCATCTTCCACGACGTCACGCTGGAGAAAGAGATCGAGCAGATGAAGGAGGACTTCCTGCATTCGATCACGCACGACCTGCGCAACCCCATGTCCTCCATCCGGGGGTTCCTCAAGTTCATCCTCGACGGCATGGGCGGCCCCATCACCGACCAGCAACGCAAAATGCTGGAGACCATGGACCGCGCCAGCCTGCGCCTCCTGGGGATGATCAACGACATTTTGGACACCGCGAAAGCGGAATCGGGCAAGATGGAGTTGAACCTGGCCGACACGGACCTGAAAGAAGTGGCCCGGCATGTGCTGGAACTTCTCCAGTCCCAGGCCTTGAAAAAGAAAATCCAGCTCGTGGTGGACGCGCCGGCGGGCCTCCCCGTGATCCAGGCCGACCCGTTGTTGATGGAAAGGCTCTTCACGAACCTCACCGGGAACGCCATCAAGTTCACCCCGGAGTCCGGACGGATCACCGTCGAGCTCAGGGACGGCCCGGACCGGATCTCCGGCGCCGTGGTGGACACGGGAGAAGGCATCCCGGCCGAGTTCTTGGACAAGATCTTCGACAAGTTTCAGCAAGTGACCGGCCAGCGCAAAGGCGGCACGGGCCTGGGCCTCACCATTTGCAAATACATCGTGGAGGGACATAAAGGGGAAATCGGCGTGGAATCCGAGATGGGGAAAGGCTCCCGCTTCCATTTCTGGGTCAGCAAAGGCCTCACCCCCACTCCCGCGGGAGGCGCCACGAACGGCCATGCGGCGGACTCGCCGGCGACGGCCGAAAACCAAAAGGCGGTCTGATGCGTTCCGCCGGGCTCACGCGCTGGGCACGCATTTCCTTTTTCCTTCTCCTCTCATTCCGGCCGGCGGTCCCCGGCCCATTGTGGAGCGCGGAAGCGCTCCAAGAGATCGTCGTTAAAGAGGGCGAGACGATCTGGAGCATCGCCAACCATTACTTGAAGGACCCCAAGCGCTGGCCGGAAATCCTAAAACACAACAAACAGCTGACGAACGATCCGACGGTGGCGCTTCCCGGGATGCGGCTGAGGGTGCCCGCCCTCCTGATCAAAGAGAAGCTTCGCTCGGCGGAGCTGGTCCTTTTGGAGAATGACGTCCGATACCGGCGGCGCGACGCCGGCGACTGGGAGAAGGCCCGACCGCACATGGAGCTCTATCACGAGGACGGCCTGAGGACCCTGGAGGAATCGAACGCGCAGGTGCGTTTTCCGACGGGAGAGATCATCAAGCTGAGCGAGAACTCCCTCGTCACCATCCGGCCGGAGAAGGGGCGGGACGCCGTGCAGCTCCTTTCGGGCGACGTGCGCGCCAGCCAGGCCCGCGTCATCACCGCCGGCGGAGCCACCATCAACCCGCTGGGCCCCGGCGCGGATTACCGCACCCGCGTGAAGCTGGACAAGTCGGAGCTGGTTCTCGTCTTCCGCGGCCAGGTGGACGTGACGGCCCAGGGGAAAACCGTGCGGATCCCCCAGGGCTACGGCTCGGAGATCAAGCCGATGCTGCCGCCCACCGAGCCCATTCCTCTCCCCAAGGTCCCCCTGCTTCGAGACAAGAGCCTTCCCGAACTCAAATCCGCCGACGTCTCCGTCAAGGCCTCCGAGGATAAAGAAGGCCTCGTCCTCTCCGTCGATGTCCCGGCCTTGAAGGAGGTGGATTTGCCGCCGGAGAAATCGGGCGCCTCCAAGGCCCGGTCCGTCAGCCATCAGAGCGTGAAGAGCTTCCACCTCCAGATCGACGATCAGGACACCTTCCAGGAGCCGGTCCTGGACAAGCATTTCGCCGTTCCCCACTCGCTGAACCTTCAAAAGCTCGGCCTGCCGGACGGCTCCTATTGGTGGCGCATGTCGGTGGTGGATTCGCTGGGACTGGAAAGCGCCTATTCCATCCCTCGATCGTTTCAGGTGGACCGCCGGCCGCCGCCCCTCTCCCTCCTCAGTCCCAAGGAAGGCGAAACGTTCCGCGCGGACGACGATTTCATACGCGTGACGGGTGAGACCGAGCCGAACGCCTTCGTTTCCATCGGCGACAAGTCGACGAAGGCCGACGCCCAGGGCCGGTTCACCGCCACGGTCTTCATCCCGGGCGGCGAGAGCCGCATCGCCGTCACGGCGCGCGATCCCAGCGGGAACGAAACGACCCTGCAAAGATCGGTGTCCCGCGACGCGCCCAAAACCGAATCCCGGGCCGCCCAGGCCAAACCCGGCGCCGTCCCGTCCGACGAGGGCCGGTCCGCCCGGAGCGGCTTCCTCGCCAACTTCGGCATCGGCATCGTCACCATCGGCACCATCGCCGGCATCATCCTCCTCATCCTTGGGTGATGCTTTTCGCATGACGCGCCGCGACATCCGTGTTCTGACGCTGCTCCTGTTTTTTCCCGCCGCCCTTTTTCTTTACCCCTTTCTTTCCGGGAAAACGATCTTCGTCGGCGACGTCGTCTACTCGTTCCAGCCCTGGCTCACCTACGCCGCGCAGGAACTGCAGAGCGGCCGCCTCCCCCTCTGGAACCCCTACTCCGCCTGCGGCGAGCCTTTCATCGGCAACCCTCAAACCATGATCTTTTATCCGGCCGCCGCGCTTTTCTGGCTGTTCCCCTTCGGCCCAGCCTATGGGATGTTCCTTTTCCTCAACCAAAGCCTCCTCTCCGCCGGGACTTTTCTCCTTCTCCGCCGCCTGTTTCCAACGGGCCAACGCGCGCGCCTCCTGTTGGCCGTCGTCGCCGCGGCCTGGTGCGGCGGCGTCGTGGCCCACTGGGAATTCCCAAGCGCCGTCGCCACCCTGGCCTGGGCGCCGTTCTTTTTGCTGTTCAGCCTGTCGCCGCTAGGCGCGTGCCAGGTTTGCTGGAAGGCCTTGTCGCTGGCGACGGCGCTCCTCTTCTTAAGCTGCTACACCCAGTTCACTTATTACATCGTCTTATGGGGCGCCTGGGGCGCGGCACTGATGAGTTTATGGGCTTTGAGAGCAATGGACAAGCCGGCGGCGATCAAACGGCTGATTTATTGGCTCATCGGCGTCACCGTAGGAGTTCTCATTGCGGCCGTCCAAATCCTGCCGACCTGGGAACTGGCCACCCAATCTCTCCGCACAGGCATCGGCGAACTGGAATCGCGGGCCCATCTCCTGAACCCCGCATTCCTCATCAAGTTCCTCATTCCCTCAATCATCGACAAAACCACCGCCCCCTTCAGGGCCCACGTCTTTGACCCGTCCCTCTGGCCCATCCAACGCGCCTGGCTGAACACCGTTTTCATCGGCACCGCGCCGTTCCTCCTGGGCCTGGCCGCTCTCGGGAGAGCCCGCCGATTTCCCCTCCTTTTTCTCGGCGGAGCGGGGCTTTTTTTTGCAGGGCTTTCCCTGGGCTGGGAACCGTTCTATTTCCTTTTCCGCCATGCCCTCCCGGGCGCCAAATACATGACGCATTTTTCCAACGCGCTGCTCTTCGGGGCCATCGCCCTCGCCTTGTTGTCCGCCGCAGAGGGCTCTTCCCGCCGGAACCGTTTTCCGATTGCAGGACTCTGGGCGGCGGCCCTGGGCCTTTGTCTTCTTGTCGCGTTCAGCCTTGTTTTTCGAAACGGCGTGGCCACCGCTCTCTTGGGCTTGACGGGCTTGGCGCCGTCTCAGCATGACTGGATGCGGCGGGCCGCGCTTCAGAGTGCCGTCGTCCTGGCCGCGCTGGGCGCCGCCGCGGCGCTGCCGGCCCGTGCAAAAGCGATCGCCCTTGTGTTGTTGACAGCCGGCGAACTGTGGGTTTTCGGGCGGGACTTGTTTCCCTTCGCCTCATGGGACGAGTTTCATCGGGCTCCTTCGCTGGCGGCCGAGATTCGAAACTCACCGCACCGCCTGGCCTTCGACCCCCGGGCCGTCCGCGCGCCCATTCCCATGGCCGGCGCGACGCTGGAGGAAGGCTACCAAAGCGTGCGCCAAATCCTTCGGCCCAACGTCCACCTGCCCTACCGCGTGCATGAGACCTGGAGCTATGACGTGTTCGGTCTCCCCTCCTTCGCGGAATTCCGGCGGCCCATCGACGTTTCACAGGGGCCGGACCCCCGCCTGCGCTTTTTGGGCGCGCGCTGGGTCCTTTCAAACGAAAAGCTTCCCGGCCCGTTCCGATTGACGGCCTGGCGGCCGAACGGCCTCCTCTTCATCGACGAGGATGCCCGGCAGCGCGTGAGCTGGGTGCCGAAAGCGAAGGTCCTGTCCGGGAAAGAAGGCCGGTTGAAATATTTGTCCGGCCGGTGGGATCCGGCCGTCGAGGTGATCGTTGACGCCAAGGAAGGAGCGACGGCGGAGGGGCTGTCGGCCCCCCGGGCCGCCGACTGTCCTCGGAGCTCTGCGGAGAGGGCGGAGGGGGCGGAAGGGACTTTTTCTTCGAGACGGGAGCTGCACCCTCCCATCTTCTGGCGCGATGGACCGGGGCGGGCGGAGGCGTCCGGGGCCACCGGCGAGGGCTGGCTGGTCTACAGCCAGGCGTTCTATCCCGGCTGGAAAGCCTCAGTCAACGGAAATCCGGCCAAGCTCTGGAAAGCCAACCACGCTTTCCAGGCCGTCCAGGTCCCCGCCGGAAAATGGGAAGCCGTCTTCCTGTACAGGCCGCTTGTTTTCCGAATCGGACTTGGAGTGTCGGCGGGGACCCTGGTCGCATTCGGGTTCCTCATCTTCGCCATAGGAATACGTCTGAAAGAAAAATCAGCGGCGTCTGATACCCGGAGTCCTGCCGACGGGCTATAATCACGGGAGAAGACCTTTTCCTCTCGATCAGACAACGTTGAACGAAGATCGTGAAAGGATAAACCAAAATGCCTCTGCTCGACACCTCCAAGGTTTCGACTCCCGCTCGGCAGGCCGCATCGGTTTCCCCCAACGGGCTCAAGAAAATATCCGTCATCGGCAATTTTTCCGGCCGGAACGCGGGCGACGCCGCGATCCTCGGCGGCCTACTGAAAGACATCTCCGCGCGCTATCCAAACGTTCGCTTCCTCGTGCCCACCCTCAATCCCTCCTTCGTGCGCAGCCATTTCCGTTCCCCTACCGTCGTGCCCGTCTCCCTGCGCCCGCCCCTGAATTTGAAAATATTCGGGCTCGGCGTGCTCCAGGCCGCCTACGACTGCGACCTCTTCCTCATCACGGACGCCATCCTGTTCGACCGGCAGCTGCTCAATCCCCTCTACAACTACCTCTCCACGCTCGCCCTGGTGGCCCAGTTGGTGAAACAAAGGGGCGTCCCGCTCGTCCTCTACAACGTCAGCCTCGGACCGGTGTACACCCCTCTCGGCCAGCTCTTCATGAAAGTGCTCCTCCGGGCCGCGGACCTCGTCATCGCGCGGGACGAGGAATCCATCGCGCTCATGACACAGCTGGGGATCGATACGAACAAGGCGCGGTTGGCCGCGGATTCGGCCCTCAGCGCCCCGTTTTCGTCGCCCGAGAAGCTGGGACCGGTCTTGGCGAAGGAGCGGATCCGCTTCCCGAGCGGAGGAACGATCGGGTTCAACGTGAGCCGTTATCTCTTTGAATCGTACATCCCGGAAGCGAAGGGACTGATGGACGCCCAGCGTTTCGCAGACATCGTTTCGAAATCCATCGACCGCGTCATCGACGAGCTGGGTGTGGACGTCCTAATGTTTTCGACTCAGATCATGGACCTCCCCATCGTCCGGCAGGTGTTGAGCCGCCTCCGCCGCCCGGAGCGCGTGCGGCTGATTTCGAACAAAACCTACTCGCACGAAGACATCAAGGCCCTCCTGGCCCGGGTGGACATTTTCGTCGGAATGAGGACCCACTCCCTCATCCTCGCGTCCTCCGGCCGGACGCCCGTCCTGGGCATCATCGCGTATCCGAAAAGCCGCGCCTTCCTCAACTCGATCCAGCAGCTCGAATGGAAGCTGGAGTACAACGACTTCCGGGTCGACCATGTGGTGGACCGGATCAAGGACCTGTGGCGGGAGAGGGAGAACGTGCGCCGCCGCCTGGAGGAGATCATGCCGGTCATGGAGGCGCGGGCGAGAGGAAGCGCCGAACTGCTGGCGCCTTATCTCCTGAACGGCGTACATGTCAACTGAGTGGCCCCGCCGGCTCAAATTCCTGATCAAGGGCCTCGTCAGCGCCGGCCTGGTCTTCCACCTCCTCAAAGACATTCATCCGTCGGAGCTCTGGCGCGTCGTCAGAGGCGCGGACCTGCGCTTTGTCGCCCTCTGCCTCCTCGCGTCGGTCGTCCTGGTCGGGCTCAGCGCGCAGAAGTGGCAGGTGCTCCTCCGCTCGAAAAATCTGCGCGTTCCCCTGAGGGAGCTCGTCCGTCTCTACATGATCGGCTACTTCTTCAACAACCTTCTCCCGTCGAACGTGGGCGGGGACGTCGTCCGGGCGCACGAACTGGGCGAGCGCACGGGCCGGAAAGCGGAATCCTTCGCGTCCGTGTTCATGGAGCGCTTCACGGGCTTGACGGTGCTGGTGTTCTTCTCCGTGATCTCGTTCTTCGTCAACCGGAGCGTGTTCCGCGACCCCAAATTCGCGGTGGCGGTGGGGGCGGTCCTGGCCGGCTACGGGACCCTCCTCGGGTTCTCGCTGAGGCGGACGCCTCATCCGCCCGCGGGACCCCGCAACGCGGGGGGGATCGCCGGGAAACTGGAGAAAAAACTCCGGGCCTTCCAGTCGGCCGTGGGCGCCTACCGGGGCGAAAAGCGGGCCCTCCTCTACGCCCTGGGGAACTCCGTCTTGTTCTACGTCTTCGCGGTCGTGAACGTTTATCTCGCCACTCTCGCGTTCGGGGGCCGGGCTTCCTTCGGCGGGCTCGCCCGGATCGTGCCGATGGTCATGCTCCTGATGATGCTGCCCATCTCCCTCGGCGGAATCGGTTTGATGGAGTGGGCCTATGTCTTCGCGCTCTCGTCCCTGGGAGACCCGGGGGCCGTGGGGTTGTCGGTGGGACTCCTGATGCGCGCCAAGGGCCTTTTGATCGGGTTGATCGGGGCGGGGATGTACGTCCTCGGCCCCCGGAAGGCGGGCGCCGAACCGGAGGAAGCGCGTCCCCCCCTCACGCATTTCCATGATCTCGTCAACGACACGCGCCGCTCCCCCCTGCAGAAGTACCAGGAGCTCGTGGTCGGACAAAGAGGGTCTTGGGCGCTCGTCCGGCATGAGCTCATCGCTTCCTTTTTCGGGTCCTGGCCCGGCCTGGCCGGACTTTACCTGCGGCAAAAAACCTTCCGCTTCCTGTTCCGGCGATGCGGGCGGGGCGTCGTCATCGGCCGGAACGTCACCCTCCGGCGGCCGGGGCAGGTCTCCATCGGGGACGGAAGCATGATCGACGATGACTGCGTGATCAGCGTCCGCGGGTCGGACGCGTTTGAAATCCGGATCGGGAAAGGGGTGTTGGTCGGGCGGAGGTCGGAGGTTCTGACCCGGAGCGGCAGCATTGAATTGGAAGACTATGCCGACATCGGGTCCCATTGCCGGATCAGCTCGCCGGGCGGCGTGCGGATCGGCAAAAACGTCCTGGTGGCGTCCTTCTGTTCGATCGGGGGGGCGCAGCACCGCTTCGACCGGACCGACGTGCCCATCCGGATGCAGGGGAACGCGGAGACGGGCGGCGTGGTGATCGAAGACGACGTGTGGCTGGGCGCGGGCGTGATCGTGAACGGCGGCGTGACCGTCGGGCGCGGGTGCGTCGTGGGGGCCGGCTCGGTGGTGACGAGGAACCTTCCCGCCTACTCCGTGGCCTACGGAGTTCCCGCCAAAGTCGTCCGTTTCCGTGACGGGAAAAAAGAAGAAGCGCTCCCGGTGTGAGGATGGAGAGCTACAGGGACTGCTGGAGCTTCTGGACCTCTTCGGCGGGGCCCATGACGACGAGGACGTCCTTGGGCGAGAGGGGAGTTTGGGGCTTGGGGTTGTAGATGTATTGCTCTTTTCCGGCGGGGCGCACGGCCAGGAGGGCGAGGTCGAAACCGTTCTTGAGGACGGAGCTTTCCAGGGTTTTCCCGGCGGCGGAAGGGCCCACGACCACTTCCTCGATGCGCAGGTTGCCGTCGCCGCGGAGCATGTTGTCCAGGAATGACACCACCGCCGGCCGGACGAGCTCGGAGGCCATGCGCAGGCCGCCGATGAAATTGGGAGAGACCACGGCGTCCGCGCCTGAGCGCAGGAGCTTGTCCCGCACGCCTTTGTCCACGGACTTGGACACCACCCGCAGGCCGGGGTTGAGGCCCTTGGCGCTGATCACCACGAAGACGTTGTCCTTGTCCGACGGGAGGCAGGCGACGAGCCCCTTGGCCTTCTCGATGCCGGCCCGGCGGAGGGTCTCGTCGTCCGAGGCGTCTCCGGCGATGGCCAGGCAGCCGTCTTCCCCCAGTTCCGTCACCCGGGCGTCGTCCTGGTCAACCACGACGAAATCCCGCCCGGTCTTCCGAAGCTCGTCGATGATGTAGCGTCCGGTGCGGCCCCCGCCGCAGACGATGTAGTGTTGTGAAAGCGCTGCGATCTTTTTTTCCATTCGTTTTTTGAGCAAAACCTCCTTCAATTCCCCTTCCACAAGAAACGCCGTGATGACGGAAAAGGCGTAGGTCAAAATCCCGATTCCGCCCATGATGAGGAAAATGGTGAACATGCGGCCCGAGGAGCTCAAGGGGTGAGTCTCGCCGTAGCCCACGGTGGCCAGTGTGATCACCGTCATATAGAGGGCGTCGAAGAGCGCCCAGCCCTCGATGAGGTGATAACCCGCCACCCCGATGAGCACCACGACGGCCATGGCCAAGAAGGCCGCGGCCAGACGGTTCCGAAAAGACATAAGTTTTAAGACAGCTTCGCGACTTGGTTGCCGCCCAGTTTCTTGGCCTCGGCCAGGGCTTGACGGGCCCGGTCCTGAAGCTGGGCCGGATGGCGGTAAAGACCGGCCACGGCGTTCACCAGGCCGACGGAAAAAGAAAGGAAGGGGGTTTGGACGGGCTTGCCGGAAGCGTCTTGGCCCAAGGCGTGGCCGCGTTCGCGGGAGTCCTCGTCATACTGCATGGGGATGAGGGATTCCACGTTCTCCAAAATCCGCACGCTCACCACTTCCGCCCGGGCGGGGGTGCTGAGGAACGCGAAATCGTCTCCGCCGAGATGCACGGCGAAGTCGTTCCGGTTGCCGAGTTCCGCCACGGCGCTGCGCAAAATGGTTCCC
>JACQPF010000275.1 GCA_016207625.1 Elusimicrobiota bacterium
ATTTAATACTGCCAGCGGGTCTTTCCGAGGATTTAAGCGCATCCCCCATGGATTTAATGTGCTTTTGAACGATACCGTGGACATCATCAAAAAAGACCTCCGTTGTTTTTAAAGTTTTCATCCCATTTTCTAGGAATTTTATCTGATTTATCAGTTGGCCTTCTATCGCAATTTTGGGACCGGCTCCCGAATCAAGGCTTCGCAATGTTATTGTTTCTCTCATCCGTCCAGGGACATCAAGGGTAAGGTTGACCGAAAATCCTGCCCCGTTCGTCTCTGGAGAGTAGATGGCCTCCACTTTTGGAGTCTTCAGCTGGTTTTGGAAGTGGGCCTCCATTTTCTTGAAGAAGCCCTTCTCCATTCCCAGGGCCTGCTCCATCTGGCGAACAGACAGGCCGGACCTTTCACCAAGAGCTTTCAATTGCCGCATCGTCCCGAGGCTAAGATCGCCTCCGTTGGCTTGGAAGACTTTCTGGGACTCGGACAAGTAGCGCCCCTGCGCCGTCCTGGTGAGAGCTCCTGGCTTAAAGGTTTCCTGCTCCAAGACTTGCCGCACCACGTTGATTTGGCGCTCGCTCAGGCCCAAGCTTCTGCCATTTTTCGACACTTCGCTGTATGTCCGGCCCTTTATTTGGTCCACGACATGCCGGGCTACAGAAGCGCCACTCTCTTTACCATATTCCGCTTTGATGGCGTCCCGCACCAGTTCCACATTGATGGCCGTTTTACTTACAGAGTTCATCCGATAAGCCTTGAAAACCGCGCTTCCCATTTCCCACACGGCAAACAGAACCATCGCCGTTTGCAGGGCGCCGGTCACGGGGTCTTTCCGCCAAGCTTCCGGCAGATCCGCCACGAGGTGGTAGACCCCTTTCGCTCCTTCTTCGAAGTTCTCCAATTGCAGGACGAACGGCGCCAGGAATGCCGCAGCCGTATCCCCATAGGTCTTGCTGTAGTAGTCCCGCGTCTTGCTAAGGGATGCCGTCAGCTCATCCGTACTCTTGGTCAGGCCGGTGAGCTGGCCGAAGAAGACCGCCGGCCCTTCCACGAAGTTGGTGAGGACGAATAGAGCCACCCGCTCATTCCAGGCCGCCTTCTCACGGTTGGTTGAGAGGCCGGAGATTTCTCCGAATTCATGCTTCGCTTTCAGCAGCGTGCCTTCCAGGGCGTCCCCGGCCCGGCCCGTGTTCCGCACGAAGCCTTCATCCACCGAGTTCAGGAACTTTTCGCCCACGCCCAGCTTGGATGAGACCCATTTCGCCGCGCTCATGACCCCGTGACCGCCCACGCCGCCGAGGGCCACAGCAAACCGTCCCACCGCCGCGCCACTCATCTTGGCGGTCGCATCGAGAGACATGGCCCCCTCATCGCGGATACCCACCACGTCCGGATTAAGAACACCCATAATTCCTTTGTCGGCATGCACGAACCGCAAAGGCCCATCTGTGCGCGCCTTGAACTCGGCCCCGTCGCTGACGCGAGTCAGACTTTGATTTCCGGCCGCTTCCTCTTGCGTAAAACCCACTTCACCGGGAGAGAGATAATTGCCCTTCTGGTCCTGGTAGACCTCGCCCTGTGTCTTGCCTTGTCCGATAAACGCTTTCATTTCCTTGGCGTTCAGGTCCACCACATAGGTGTCCCGGCCCAGAGTGGTAGAGGAAAGTTCTCCGGTCTTGTTATCCAGCTTCCAGCTGAGGGACACACCGCCTTTATCCAGGGCGGAAATACCGTCGGTTCCCGCCTTGATCAGGAGGACAGGGGTTGTGAAATCACGGCCCTTTTCGTCCTTTACCGCGCCATAGACCGCGATGTTGTCCTGTTTGTCGCGGGAGTAGGCCCCCGCCGGCACCGTGAGGCCGTCTTTCTCGGAGAGGGTGAACCGTCCCGTGGAGGTCTTGCTTTGGCTCCAGGTCACACTGCCCATGGGGAGTTCCACTCCCCGCGCCAGGGCAAAATCGGACTTACCGGCAAAGGGCGTGAGGACGCTGGACTCCATGTGGACCTGTCCGTTGAGAACCGCGCGGCCCGTGGAGGCATTGTAGGATTCCACCGTGAAGCTGTTCTGGATCCCATCCGAGAGCTTGGCCGCTGTGCCTGTTCCTTTGCCCTCACCTGTCAATTTGTAGTCAAACGTGCCGTTCAGATCGCCCGTGGCCACCAGAGTGTTGTCTTGGAAGCGCAGAGTCAGGGTTCCACTGGCCTCCGTTGTTTTACCGGCGTTGGTCAGCGTCACGGCGGCTTGGTAAGTTCCGGACTGGTCGAGCCGCGCCCGGTTGCCATCCATGATCACTGGAATGGACAGGCCGCCTTGAAGGGTGAGGGTTTGCTTGTCGGCGGCGGCCATCCGGTCGATTTTGGCGACGTATTGGCCGGGGCCTTTTTCCTCCAATGCCAGTTGAGCCGGGAGGCCGCCCACCGTGGTTTGATTGAGGAATAGGCCGTTTTTATTCTCATAGACCGTGCCGTCACCCAGGAGGACGCCTTGGTCCGTGACCTGAACTTCGCCCCGATGGACCGTGATTCCAAAGGCGGCAAAATTCACCTTTCCATCGACTTCAAGTTTTGTGCCCTTGCCGAAGAGCGGACTGAATGAGGCCATTCTTTGCTCGGCTTTGCCGGTGTCCGCGTCCATCACTGGTTGGGTATGGATTTCCAGGCCGACGGTCCCTTGGGAGAAGACCCACTCATTCCCCTCTTGCCGCACATGGGCGGTGGTGGCGGCCGTGGGGAGTGGGGTGACCTGGTCTGCTGGGGTGGGGTCGGTGCCCTCCAGGGCCGCATCGGGCATTTTCACTCGAAGAGTTTCTTCTCCCTCTAATTTCACTTGGCCCACCAGCCGCCAACCGCCTGTTTCTTTGTCGGGTGTAATACCCGTCACTAGGAACTTGCGTTCCGCGCCGTCCAGCATGACCGTCGTTTCCACGGGCGTTTTAAGAGCCCCTGTACCGTCCAGTTCAATCCGAATGCCGAGACCCTCAAAGACAGGTGGACTCATGGTTTCCGACAATTTGGGGGCGGACGGCGTCAATGCCGCTGTCGGTTCACCATCGAAATTCAAATATTGGATCGGCGCATCACTGATCCCAGCCCAAGCCACTTGGACGGCATGCCCCACATCCTTCACCGCTTCGCCGGGGTTTTGCAGGTAATTCCAAATTTTGGCCATGACTTGGGTCTTTTCATCCTGCGGTAGAGCGGATCGGAACCCGCCGCCCAGACCCGGCAGACCGGGTATGGCCTTAAAAATGCCGCCGGCAGGAATATTCTCCTGGATGGATGGGACAGGCGCTGCAGGAGTCTGGTCCGGCGCTGATTCGCTGGAGGGCACCAATTTCTTCAATGGGCCGGGGGCGAAGTTCCTCATCATACCCATGGTGCCGTTTAGGATTGGGTTTGCGCCGCCGCTGCCGATCACTTGAGTCTGTTTTGTCAGAAGGTCCTGGATCTCGGTGTCGTTGATGGAGATGGGATCGCCTTGGATCACGGCTTGGTCTTTGTCCATCGTATAGACCACGCCTTCCCAAGAGTCTCCCTTCTTCTGGAGGATGATGTCGCTCCCCTCCGGCAAGTCTCCGTTGTATTTGCCCAGTTGGCGAATGGCGTTACCCATGGGACCGCTGGCGTCGGTGGACATATACCGCTCGCCCGTCGGCTTGAGATTGTCGCCCAGGACATCGCCCAGGAAGACGGTGCTTTCGCCGTCCGTACGGACATCTTGGAGATGCAAAGTCTTTTCCTGGCCGAGGCCGGGGATGCCCTGCGGGGCTTTGAGCAGCATCCGTTTGCTGTCGCCGCTTTCCTCGAGCGTGAAGCCGCGCTCAATGGCGGCGCCTTTGGCCAGTTCCTGTCGGAAACGATTTTGAAGGGCGATGACGGTGCGACTTTTTTCAGCTTCCACGTTTTTCCCGATTTGGGGGAGGGTATGGTACAGAGAACTTTTTTGTTTGTCGTTCAGCGAACTGAAGGTGCGGACTTGGGTGCCCTGGGGCAATCCCTGAGCGTTAGCGAGGGCTTGTTTGTCCGCGTCGTTGAAGACCGTCACTTGCATCGTATCCCGGCCGTCATTGTCCTTGACGAAATTCACTGTCATGCGGGCATTGCCGGTCTTCTCATCGAAAACCACGCCCTTGGTCAGGTTGTTGGCCAGATCGGTCTCGCTGTAGACCAGGAGCTTGCCGGCCAAAGCACCATTTTGGAGCAGGGCTTGCATGGCCTTGCCTAATGATTGAGTGGCCGGGTTTTTCATCAATTGAGCCACGGCCTCGCGGACGTTCAAGGTGTCGATCTTGAATTTGCCGGACACATCGCCGTACTTTTCTCCGGATTTATTTGTCCTTGTAAAGATGCGGCCCCCTGTGCCGTCTTTGTCTATGACATGCAGAACATAGCCGGTGACTTTGCCATCGTCGTTGCGTTGGGCGCCTTCCCAGGCCACCACGCCGTCTTTGCCAAGATAAGTGCGGGAGAGCACGACCTTTTGGCCGTTCTCCATGACGAACTCTTCGCGGACTTGTTCGGTCCGGCCTTTCATATCCTCAATGGCCTGCCAAGCCGCCGAGCCTTTCTTGGACTCGTCCGTTTGGACTTGGTTCAAGAAGGACTGCACTTCCTTGGCCCCCGCCAATTGCTGGAAGCTGACGTTCTCAAAGTCGCGCTTGATTTGGCCGTGTGCCCGGGTCACGTGGCCGGTATTTTTGTCGTAATCGAAGCTGTAGGCGGTGACCGTGACACTTCCCGTGGCGTCCTTGGTGAAGGTGCCGACGATGCCTTCTTTTTCGTTAATGGCCAAGCCGATGATTTGATCGTTTTTGTCCTTAATGCCTATGACATAATCCACCTGCTTGCCCTGTTGGCTCAGGAAAGCCAAGCCGGCTTTCAGAACGTCTTCCCCGCCCAAGAAATCCGTGAGCTCCTTTTGGCTGACGAGTTTCAAGCCCTCCTGGAGAATGATCTTCTCCGCCGCGGCCTGTTTCAGGTGGTCGGCTTCCCGGGCTTTCTCCTGGAATCCCCGAATGAACTGGCTTTCTTTTTCATCGGTCCGGATTTGTTTGCCGGTGATATCAACATCCTTTGTGTTATTTGTGAGGGAATAAAAGGATTTTCGTTCGTCGGCCGCCCGATCCGCCGCGGTGGGGGTGAGGGAAAGCTTGGAAGAGGTAAGGCTCCCGGACGTCGCCCCCAGGCCGAACAGCGAACCGAAGAATGCCCCAGTCCCTTTTATTTCCCCCCAAAGTGCCGAACCGGTGGACGCCAAGGACTTGCCGTTGAACGTCACCACCGCCGTTGCAAGACCCGTTAAAGATGACATGGATCCCAGCAGGTTCCCCAGATACACTTGGTTAAGCCGGGTCTTTTCGTTGACTTCGCTGATAGCCGCTTCCGCGCGGTTGGCACCGGCGCTGGTGCCGATGCTCACTTTCTGGCCCGCTTTTTCGCCGGAGACCCGCAGGATGGCAGAGTTGAAGTTGTCTTTAAATCCGATATTAAAGAGATCCACTTTGTTTAAAATCTTAATCGTCACTGATTTTCCATTGCGGTCGAGCCCTTGTCTTTCCCCCCCTTGGCCGGCGCCCATCGCTTTGGTCGCCAGTCCCACGACGATCTGCGCAGCCAAGGCCGCGACGGCCTGTCCGCTGGCCTTGTCGAAGTTGTTCACGATGATCCGTGCCACCACCTCGGCCACGAGCGCCCCTTTGATGGCCTCTAAAATGCCGGATACGATGTCCTTGGTTTCTTCTAGCACGGGTGTGGAGCCCTCCCCCGCCCCCGCCACCAGGCTTGCCCCGGCGGACAGCGCTCCGACGGTTAAGAGTTGTTTGCCTTTCAAGCCTTCTTCGGAGGCCGCGGCGGTGTTGAGGCCCGCGATAATGGC
>JACQPF010000319.1 GCA_016207625.1 Elusimicrobiota bacterium
CAGGTCGGCGCCCAAACGGCCGTGTTCCTGCGCCAACTCTTTCAACGCCGAGCGCTCCTCCTCGACGAGACGGGAAAAAGCCGTCTCGGCGAACTTGTGCGTCTTGTTCTTCAGGGTCTCTTGGCGTTCGATGATCAGCCGCAATTGGTTTTGACTCTGCGTCATTTCCGCGGCGAGCCCCTCTCCATACCAACTCGGCCCCCCCGGGAGGTCCTCGCCGGCCTTTTGCAAGATGCTTTTCATTTCCTGCAATTGCTCGAGCATCCGCTTCGCGGCCGCCAAGGCCCCGGCGGCGTCTCCCCGGGCCAGGGCCTTCTGCATCTCCGTCATCAGCGATTGCACCTGGTCCATGCGGAGGGTTTTCACCGATTCCTGGTTCACGAAATCTTCGGGCAGTTCTTGAGGCATTTTCTGGATTTGATCCATGATCTGGCGCATCAGCGCGGACATTTCGTCGAGGACCTGCCGCATCCTCCGCTGGTCCTCCGGACTCAAGGGTTGCCCCGGCCGCTCGGACAGCGCGTCGGAAAGGAACCGGGCGCTCTCGGTCAGCTCGTTTTGCCGGGACAGGAGGTCCCGCATGTTTTCCGCCTGAAGGACGTCTTCCGATAAGAGGGACAGGCGCTCCAACTCGGAGACCACCTCATCGACGGCGCGCGCCGCCGGTTCCGCCTGGCGCTGGGAAAGAGCCGTTTCGGCGCGAGGCAGGGCGTCCTCTTCGAGCGCGCGGAGGTTGTTCAGGATCGATTGGTGTTCCGCGGCCGCGACTTGGTCCGTGTGGGGATCTCTTTCCATCCGCTTGACCAGGGACTCCAAAGAGGCGGATTGCTCGCGGATGCGCCGGGAAGCGTTCCTCTGCCCATGAAGAAGGGAGGGCCAGTCCGACAAACCTGGCACGCGCCTAGCGGCGTCAGGCCAATCCGCCGAAGGCGTCTTCAGTTTTTCCTGCAGCAGGCTTTCTTCCGATAATATGTCCAGGAGGTTTTTCCGAAAATCGGCCAGGGACTTTTCCAGGAGCTCATGGTCGCGCTCATAAGACGCCACCTCCAGGAGGAACGCGGCGCTCTGGCTTTCCCCGGGACCCGTCAAAGAATTGACGTCGCGCGCCAGAAGGGAATACCGCACCCGGTCTCCCGGGGAAAGCTTTAAGGATTCCAGGGACCAAACCGTCTCAAAAACGCCTTGCCGGACCATCCCCCTCTCTCCGGCCCCGGCGGACCGGGGAAACGATTTCAAAAGGGTCTTCTGAACCGGCTTTCCCTCGACTTGAGCGTTGAGGAAAACCTCGGCGACCCCGAAGTCATCCTCAACCTCATAGGAGATGGGCAGCCGGTCATGGGGAGAAACCATCAAATCCTGCGCGGGAGCCAAGATTTTAATTTGAGGCCCTCCGTCCTCCATCACGTCCATGCGCAAAGCAATTTCGCCGGCGATGCGCCCTGAGGAGCCCGCGCCGAGCGTGCGCAGGCGGATCTCGCCCGACTCAAAGGCCTCGAAGGCCAAAGACACGTCTCGACCGCCCTTCAAGACGGCCTCCAGGGCCTTGCCGTCCTGGAACCGGGCCGAAACGCCGGACACGTCCTGATCCAGGCGGCCGCGAACGCGCACCTCGCATCCCTTGAGGGCGCGCCACGACAAACTGTTCTCCAGCACTTGCCTGGGTTTTCCGGTGTAGGTTGGGTAAATCAATTCCACCCGGAGGCCGGCGAACTTGGGGGGTCGATAGGGAGTCAAGCGGAAGGTGGATGTCCATTGCCTTTTATAGCGAACCTTGTAGGAAACCGCCTCAACCAAATTGTGGAACACATACCGGTATTCACCCGCTTTGGGGTTCGTCAGGGCCCGCCGGTCCCATCCGGTCCCGTCGGACCGGACCCAGAGTTCAGGCGCGGCGGGGCCGGGTTTCGACAGCGCGACGCTGATCACAACGTTATCCCCCGCCGGGACCCAGGCATTTCCCGGCGCAACAGACGCCAGGCCGTGAACCTGGTCCGTCCCGAACGGATAGTAGACCCGGAGGAAAGACGCCCGGACGGATTCGGGGACCCTCGGGAAGAGGAGGGCGCCGACGATGACCATCCCGGCGGAGAGTGAAACCCAGGACCGCCATCGCCGGGGCCGCACCATCGTTCCGAGCGGCCGTTCCGCCAACTGCGCGCCGACTTGCTCGAGGCTTTTATCGATAAGCTCGGCGGACTCCGCTTCCCCCTCCAAGCGATGCGCCAATTCCCAATTGTTGAGCAGGGCGTCGCTCGGCGCAAAAAATCCGCCCAGCATCTGAGCGATGCCCATCTTCGTCCAACCCCTCCACGCCTTCGTGAGGACCACGGCTCCGGCCCCCGTGCCGAGGAGAGTCAGGATCCACAGAGAGATCCGTCCCGCGCGGGGAAGCGGCACAATCCGGTCGATGACCCACCAGGCGGTCCCCGTCCCCAGGAAAAACGCCATGGCCTTCCCCCACACGAGCGTGACCATGTAGAGGAACCTCCACAGCCTGGCCTTCAGGAACCAGCGTTCCAATTTCTTCAATTGGGTTTTCCGGTCGTTCATTTTTTCCCGCCCACCGCATCGGTCGACAGGGATCGGGCTTCCTCCCGCCTGGCCATCGGCTCGCGCCCCATCCTTCGGAAAATATCCGCCAGCCTGGCATGGGATTGCGCGTCCTGCGTGATATCGAACACCAAAAGGCTTTTTGCCACGAGCGCGGCGACGGGTTTTTGATGCAGCCAGCCGAACAGTCCCTTGTCCGCGAAATATGTGCTTTGAAAGTTGGTCGCCGATACGACCAAGAGTTGACGACCCTCCGTCTGCAAATCGACGTCTTCGTCTTGGAAATCCGGCAATGTGGCCGGCGCGACGGCCGAATAACGGATGCCGTAGGCGTTCGGGTCCGCTGTCCCGAAATAGGACAAGTAGATTTTCTTCACCCCGTTCTTGTGCAAGAAATCCCCCAGGGCGCGCAACCCTTGCCCCCAATCCACGTTTGAATCCGTCAAGAACTCGTATCCGGGCGCTTTCCAAGCGGCAAACTCATGAAAGTAGGCCAAATAAAACGGCCGCGCCCGCCACGCACTGATCATCAGCCCGGCCCCCAGGACAGATACGAGGACCTTCATCCGCCTTTCCTTCCATATCAATTGTAGCACGGCCCCCATGGCAAGGATCAGAAACGGCTCGATGGGAAGGATGTGCCGGTGCCCGATCTGAACGGAAGAAGCGCAGGCGATCAGGAAGTAGAGAGCGGGAGGCCACGCCAAAAACCACGGGAAGTGAATCCTTCTCCGGATCACCTGCGTCACGGCCAATGCCAGAAAAAGGAGGACCGGCAGCGGCGTTTTCAAAAAGAACACCGCGGGGAAGTAATACCAAAGGCCCTCCGTGACCTGCCGGCCCATTAAAAACGAAGCCCGTCCCTCTTGCAATCTCCCCAAAGTAAAGCTTAAGCCCGAAAAAAATAAGGGAAGCCCCTTGAATTGGTAAACGAGGGCGACCGACAAAACGGACATCGAGAGGAAAACCCCCATGTCCTTCAGCCGGAAAGGCAGCCGCAGGCGGCGCTTGAGCGCCCAAAAAGCGAGCGGAGGCAGCACCGCGACCGCCGAAAACTTGCTGCAAAAAGCCAGGCCCAACGCGGCCCCCGCGAAAGCGGCCCAGGGCGCGGCCGGCGCGTTACGCCTTTCCCAGCATCCGAAAGCGAAGAAGAACGCGAAGAAGAAAACCATGAAGAGATAGTCGGTCGTGACCAACGTTCCATGCGCCAACAAGGTTGGATGGAAGACGGCCGTGAAGAAGGATCCCCAGGCGGCCACGGGTCCGAAAAGGACTCTGGCCGCGAAATACAGCCCGACGATGAAGAGGCCGGAAACGGCGAGGATGGCGAACCGTCCGGCGTTCATGAGCCGGTCGGCGGGCAGGCCGCTCCTGTTCCGGTACAAAAAGTCGTGCGCGAAGGCGTATTGGTTTTGCGCCTTGGACCATTGGGCCCGGGCCCATGCCGGGTGATCCACGTTGAGATCGAGTTCCATGAAAAGGAGCGGCACGCCCGCCACGAGGGAGGACAAGGGGGGATGATGGAGGCCGTTCAGACGATAGTCACCGGTTTTCCAATAGGCGTAACCCGCCGTCAGGTGAAGGGGCTCATCATAAGTGGGCGACTGGGCCAAGATGGCCCTCGAACCCAGATAAGCGTGGACGAAAACCCCCAGAGAAAGAAAAAGAACCGTCAGAAGTTTGTTTTTCATCATCGGGTTTTTGCGAGATCCTTCTGCGCGAGGATCGCTTTCCCCAGGAAATTCCGGATCTGCTCGTTCTTCGGATCCAGCGCGGCGGCCTCGCGCATGTGGCGCACGGCTTGATCCCAATCCCGGTTCCAAAAGGTGACGGCCCAGTTGTAATGGGCCTGAGAAGAGCGCGAATCCAACGAGACCGCTTGGGCATAACACGCCCGGGCCTCTTCCGTTCGGCCCGCTTTTTCAGCG
>JACQPF010000320.1 GCA_016207625.1 Elusimicrobiota bacterium
TCGTCGCGGCGCTGGCCCTGGTGGAGATCATCTCGGGCCTTCCCCTGAGCCGCGACCGAAGGCGCTTCGTGGCCGTGCTGGCCTGTTATGCCATCGGCCTCGGCGCGGTGCTCACGCCCGTCGGTGAGCCTTTGTCGACGATCGCCACCGCGAAACTGGCGAAGCCGCCCTACAACGCCGGTTTCTTCTTTTTGGCGGAACTGCTGTGGCCTTGGATCACGGCGGGGATCCTTCTATTGGGCGCTCTGGCCGCGAGGGCGGCCGGAGGGGGAACGCCGGCGGAGGAGGCGTTGCCCGATGAGCCTCCGGACCCGGTTCGGACCGTCTTTTTTCGAGGGGGGAAGGTGTATGTGTTCGTCGCGGCCCTCGTGCTTCTGGGCCAGGGGTTTTCCCCCATCGTCGATCGATACCTGATCGGCCTCCCCAAGGAGTTCCTTTACTGGGTGAACATGGTCTCCGCCGTCTTGGACAACGCGACGCTGGCGGCCGCCGAGGTCTCGCCCAAAATGAGCCTGGACCAGCTTAGGTTCCTCCTGGTCAGCCTTTTGATTTCCGGGGGGATGCTGATTCCCGGGAATATCCCCAACATCATTTGCGCCAACCGCCTGGGCCTGAAAAGCCGCGAGTGGGCGAGAGCGGCCGTTCCCTTGGGGGCGGCGCTGATGACATTGGGTTTCTGTTCGTTGCTTTTTCTCTAAGGAGTTCCTGATGCGATTGACTTTGCGATTGATTGTGTCTCTCATGCTCACGGTGTCGACCGTGGCCGCGTTCTCGGCCTATTTGCAGGGGCGCCAAGAGAAAGACCGGCTGCGCGAAGAGCTGGAACGGCGGGCCCGCCTGCTGGCCGAGAGCCTGCAAGAGTCGGTGGAGCCGTTGCTGGAGAAAGGCGACTCCGCACGTTTACAAAAATTGATGGATAAGTTCAGCAACCGGGAACGGCTCAAGGGGATCGCCGTTTTCGACATGGGGGAGAACGCGGCGGCGGTGACGTCCACCCTCGCTTCGGCGGTTCCCGCCGCGCCGTCTTTCCTTTCCGAGGCGATGAGCAAAGGCATTGATTCGAGCGCCTTTGAGGATGTTGGGGGAAAAGAAACCCACATCTATGCGCTGCCGTTGCGCAGGGGGGATGCGGCCGTTGGAGCCCTCTTGGTGTTTCAGGACGCCACGTTCATTCAAATTCATCTCAAGCGCATTTGGCGACAGAGTTTTTTGCGCGTACTCGTGCAGGTGTTCCTGATCGCGCTGGTGACGCTTCTGATCGTTCGTTGGAGCATCATGGGACCCATCGCCAAAATGGCGGAGTGGATGAAGCAGCTCCGCGCCGGTGAGACCACCGAGTCTTTCTCTCTGCCGAAAACCGATTTGTTCGCCCCCATCGCCAAGGAGGTCTCCACGTTCGCCCGGCATCTTTCCGACGCGAAGGCGGCCGCGGGGGAGGAGGCGCGGTTGAGGCAGACCGCCGAATCTCACTGGACGCCGGAACGCCTGAGAGAACACGTGAGGGCCAAATTGCAGGGCCGGCCGCTTTTCGTGGTGTCCAACCGGGAACCCTATATGCACGTGAAGCGCGGGCGGAAGGTGGACTGCATTGTTCCGGCGGGGGGGCTGGTCACCGCTTTGGAGCCGGTGTTGCGCGCCTCAAACGGCACGTGGATCGCTCATGGAGCGGGGGACGCGGATTGGGACGTTGTGGACGAGGCGAACCGGATCAAGGTTCCGCCGGAGGACCCCCGATACACCCTCCGCCGCGTGGCCCTCACCAAGGAGGAAGAAACCGGTTACTACTATGGTTTTTCCAACGAGGGGCTTTGGCCGCTTTGCCACATCGCACATACGCGGCCCGTGTTTCGGGCTGAAGACTGGAAGAATTACGTCATCGCCAACAAGAGGTTCGCCGAGGCCGTGTTGGATGAATTGAAGGACATCGAGGAGCCCTGCCTGTTGTTGCAGGACTATCACTTGGCCCTCCTGCCCCGCCTGATCAAGGATGCGCGGCCCGATGCCCGGATCGCCCTTTTTTGGCACATCCCCTGGACGAACCCGGAGGCGTTCGGCATCTGCCCCTGGCAGAGGGAGCTTTTGTATGGAATGCTGGGGGCCAACCTGATCGGGTTTCACACGCAGTTCCATTGCAATAATTTCTTGGACACGGTGGACCGGTACATGGAGTCCCGCATTGATTGGGAACGTTTCGCCGTGAACAAGGGGGGCCAGAGCACATTGGTGAAGCCGTTCCCCATCAGCGTGGCGTTTCCGGACACGTTCCAGGATGTGCCTTCGCAGGCGGCGGCGATCCCTTCCGACAATCAGGGACGGCACCTTGCGGCGCCGCCGCTGGACCGCGCGGCCCTTCTCAAGGAATTGGGCGTGAAGGCCAAGTTTCTGGGCGTGGGCGTGGAGCGCATGGATTACACGAAAGGAGTTTTGGAGAGGTTCCGGGGAGTGGAGCGGTTTTTGGAAAAATATCCCCAGTACCAGGGGGAGTTCGTGTTCGTTCAGTTGGGGGCGCCCAGCCGGACGCACATCAAGCGCTACCATGACTTCCTCGCCGAGGTGGAGGAGGAGGCGGAGCGCATCAACTGGAAGTTCAAAGCGCGGGATTGGCGGCCCCTCGTCTTCCTCAAGAAACATCACAGCCATCAGGAAATCCTTCCCTATTATCGCCTGGCGGACCTTTGCCTCGTCACGTCGCTTCACGACGGGATGAA
>JACQPF010000251.1 GCA_016207625.1 Elusimicrobiota bacterium
ACTCCCAAATGAGTTTAATTGCAAGTAAAAAATGGTAAATTTTTGGTAACAAAAAGGACCTTTTTTATGAAAAAATCGATAAAAACAATTCTATTGGTAGGGATCGTCGGATGTCCGCTGTGGACAGGCCTGGGGTGGACGGAGGAACCCTCCTCACTTTCATCGCCGGCGTCAAACCCTTATCCGATTCCCTCTCCGGTTCCGGCCCCGACAGCCTCTCCCGCGCCTGCGACAACGAATTACGTGCCTTCGATCCCCGCGTCATCTTATAACAGCCCTTCTTCGCCGGCCTCAGCTTCCACCGGGCTGGATGTTCACGGTGACGGGATCATACGCAAATATTATCCCAGCGGGCAGCTGATGACTGGATATTCCTATTTCGGAAAGAAAATGGACGGGGTCTGCAAGGACTATTACAAAAGCGGTCAGGTGATGTACGAGTGGAGCTATCGCCGGGACAAACTGAGCGGCCTCAGCAAGGCCTACTACATGACCGGCGAACTGATGTCGAAATGGAAATACAAGAAGGGGGCTTTGGCGGGGCGCAGCGTGCATTTCCATAGGAACGGCAACAAGCAATATGTGGATGACTACAAGGCGGGCCAGAGGGTCCGCCGGAAATCCTATAATGAGAAGGGAAAGCTCGTTTCCGTAGATCCGCCAAAAGCCAAGAAGGTCAAAAAGAAGAAGTAGGACATGGACGAAATTGATATAATGATCCCCTGTTTGGCGGGGTAGCTCAGCTGGTTAGAGCGCACGCTTCATAAGCGTGAGGTCGAGAGTTCGATCCTCTCCCCCGCTACTTTTTCACACGCAGAGCCCAACGGCGCAAGGCTGTTGGGCTCTGTTATTTGTACTTGATCGAGCAGCCGTACGGTTTTGTGGAGGGTTCCCTGACGGGTTTTCCGCTTTTGGCCTCTTCAAAGGCCGTGCGCAGGTGGTTCTTTGCGGTTTTTACGTCAGCAACATCGGTGCTGGGTGAGTCGTCTATGGCGCCTTTGTAGAGAAGCGCGCCTTCGGGGCTGATGAGAAAGATGTGCGGAGTCGTTTTGGCGCCGTAGCGTTTGCCCACTTTGCCGTCGCCGTCCAGGAGGACGGCCGTCGGGGCGGCCCCTTTTTCCTGAGTCAATTCGTTCCATTCCGCGGCGGTGTGAAAACCTTGCTTGCCTTCGGCGGAGGAGGAGATCGAGAGCCACACGGCGTCCCGGCCCGTCAATTCTTTTTGCAAGGATTGCATGTTGCCGCTGTTGTAGTGCTTTTGGACGAACGGACAGCCGTGGTTGACCCACTCAAGGACGATGTACTTCCCTTTGTAATCGGTCAGGGATTTTTTTCCACCCGCCGTGTCCGGCAGTGTGAAAGCCGGCGCGTTTTTCCCGACCTCGGGATCGGCGGCCTGCGCTTTCCACAACACGGTCAAACCCAATGCGATGCCGATGAATCCTGCCGCAAGTATCTTTTTACTCATGATTTTCTCCTTTCAGTGCCCTCATCACCGCGCCGGGCGTGAGGAGGGCGGGAAGAACTTTGCCGGGTTCCCCGTCTCGTCCATAGAAGACATAGAGAGGAACACCGCTTCGGCCATGGTCCCTGAGGGCGCGGGTGATGACCGGGTCATAGGTCGTCCAGTCCGCCTTCAGAGGGACCACTCCCAGGGATTGGAACCGGTCCACAACATTCCGGTCTTGCAACGCGGTCCGCTCGTTGACCTGGCAGGTGATGCACCAGGCCGCTGTGAAATCCACGAAGACGGGATGTCCTGATCGGCGCAACTCGGACAGGCGTTCCGGCGAATATGATTCCCACGCCAAGCCCGAGGGGCTTCCCGCCGTCGGGCGTGAAGACATCAGGATCCCGGCCGCCCCGCCGCCGAGGATCAAGAGGAGCCCTATGACTCGGGCGAGGTTTCGGGTCTCGTTCGAGCGCGCGGGGGTTGCCCACCGTCTCAAAACCCATGCGCCCAAGGCGATCAGCCAAAAAGCGCCCAAAACCCCCGTCATCACTTCAGCGCCCGCCTGGCGGCCCAACACCCAAAGGAGCCACACCGTTGTTCCAAGCAGAAGGAACCCCATTCCTTGTTTCAACGCATCCATCCAAGGCCCTGGCCGGGGAACCCAACGGGCCAGGCCCGGCCAGAGGACGAGAAGGCTATACGGAGCCGCCATTCCCATGCCGAGCGCCGTGAAAATCAATAAAGCGACGGCAGAGGGCTGGACCAGCGCGTAACCCAGGGCCGCCCCCATGAAAGGCGCAGTGCAGGGAGTGGCGACCACGGTGGCCAGCACACCGCTGAAAAATGCGCTCGTTCCCGCCGCGCGCCGATTGAAACGCCCCAATACGGTGAGCGACGTTCCGATCTCAAAGACTCCTGCGAAACTCAATCCCATCACAAAAAAAAGACCGGACAGGAAAGCAACAAACCCCGGCGATTGCAATTGGAACCCCCAACCGATCTCCCGGCCGGCGTTTCGCAAAACGATAAGGAGAAAGGCGAGTGCCCAGAACGTCACGAGAATTCCAACAGCATAGAGGACGGCTTGCCGGAAGGCTGTGCGACGTTCTTCAGGCGCATGCTGCAGAAAGCTAAGGATTTTTATTGATAGGACCGGCAGGACGCAGGGCATCAAATTGAGCAAGATCCCGCCTAAAAAGGCTAAAAGAATCGGTGTAATACGCGATTCAGGAGCAACTGCGGGAGCCGGTGCTTTATCCCAAGCAAGAAGGATCGATTCGACCGCCAGCCCTTTTTCCGAGGCGGGACCGCGCCAGCCTCTCTGAGACACCAGGACGCCGTCCAGCCGCCCGCCCACCGGGACCGTTTTTGCCGGGGTAAATTCCAAAGTGAGCCCTTCCTCCGACGGAGAAACGCTCTGATCCGGGGCTGTTCCGAGAGCCGGGTCGGAGGGGAAAAACAGGACATCGGAGGGGATCGTGAACTTGCCCGGCGGGGGCTGAAGGAGAAGACGGATCTTGTTCTGTCCGCTGAACGCCTGAACGCGCCATTCGCTTTCTGATACCGGCAGCTGGGCCCTGGCTCGGGCGAACAGGGGGGCCCATTGAGTCTCTGGAATGGGAGGATCGTTGGAAACAGGACGCTTCAGAGCGAGATGAGCCTTTTGCGTAAGACAAATGTCGGAGCATTCCAGCCAGTCCACGTCCGCTTCAAACGTCACCTGGCCGCCGGAGAGATTCGCCGGGGGATCCAGACGTGCCAAAAGAATGGCCTCGTCCTTATACCCGAAATTGATCAGAGGCGGCGTTTCAATCTTTTCAGGGTTGGGCCAAAGCCAGGGACCGGCCTTGAAGCCGGCCGGCAAGGTCCATTTCACTCTAGGCGGCAGGCCGGAGTCGCCGGAGTTGACCCAGTAAATATGCCAGCCAGGATCGATCTGGAAACGCAGCGCAACCCAAACCGGATCACCGGACCGAACCGCGGTCGTCTCGGGTGCGAGGCTCACTTTCGTGTGCACGTCGTCGGCCAGAAGCGGTGAAGCCAAAGCCAGAAGGAGCAGGATCGGAAGGAAACCGTTCACAACACTATTAAACAAAATATTGGAGAGGGGAAAAACATCCCTCGGGCCTTAAAGTTGACCCCTATGCCTGGCGATGACCTCATAGATTCGCTCTGAGAGCCCTGCAAACCCCGGAATTCTATTGTAGGCCCAGAAAAAGCGGCTCCAAGCGCCCCCTGCGCATGACAAGGTCCGATAAGCGGCCGCGGCGCCTGAATAAATATGGCCATCGAGTGCGATGAACTGAATGGAACGAGTGAAATCCCTCATTGGGATCTCTGGAAATCGGCGAGCGGCGTATTGGAAGGGCTCGTAATCGACCCGATTTCCAGTAATGGCACGAAAGCGCGCCACCCAGCGGCGGCAAAAAGCGCAATCGCCATCATAGATG